>CAYWVC010000192.1:0-1008 GCA_964461635.1 uncultured Lachnospiraceae bacterium | reverse complement strand
CACAGCTGAACAAAACGGTTGTGCGAAGCCTGAGCCGCAGGGCTTGTCCAAGCGGTGTGGGCAAAAGGTGCAAAAAGAGGCAAAAAAGGCAAAAAAACGGAGGAATAAAAATGAACGATTCAAGAAAATTTATTAAAATCGGCACGGATGACAGTGTCAAGGTTATAGAGATACCGGAAGAAAGCTTCCTCGACACCTGTTACGATGAGATCGGATGTAGTTTTATTGAAATATGTACGCCGTGTCCGGATATCGGACTTCGAATGATAATCGACGACTGTGGCAAATTCAATGATCAACGCCTGAATCCCTTAGCTACGGTACTGTATAATTGCCCTGATATCATATTCGGCAATGTGATCGTCGGCATGGTAGAAATGAATAATGATGGAGAACAGGATATTGTAGGGCTGTCGGATAGCTTTATCAATATCGTTCTTCGCTTTCTCGATTCGTTTGGCGCAAAAATATTATGATATACGCTTATGTGGCTCAAGCATTGCGAGGTGGAATCCCGTGTTGAATTCTTCAAGGGTGATATACAGGAGATCATCAAATCAAAAAAGACGATAAAAAAGTGGGCGTACATACTTCACGACAAGGATGATACAGCTCCACACTATCATATATATCTGAATTTCGACGGTTCAAGCGTTGACTCAAAGGAGATCGCAAGCTGGTTCGGACTTCAGGAAAGTCAGGTTAACCGAATACGCGGACGGGCAACGGACATGCTCGAATATCTGACTCATGCGAACAATTCGCAGCAAAATAAATATCAATACAGTCCGGATGAGGTCATAGCGAATTTCGACTTTCTGACGGCAATAAAAAACTCGAAGATCCTCGGAGATTTCGAAAAGTACAGCTACGCTCAACAGCTGCGTTACATCAACTCCCTACCCGTATCGGAGAAGACTCAAGCTTACGCTAAGCTCGATAAGCTTTGGAAACTGCACTGTCAATGCCTCGTTCTGAATCCCGACCGTGATATTGAGGTAATGTTCA
>CAYWVC010000191.1:0-1011 GCA_964461635.1 uncultured Lachnospiraceae bacterium | reverse complement strand
GCGGAATATCTTCAGACGTCTATCAGATATCGGAGACTTACGGAGATGCTCTCAAGGTTTGAGCTTGGCAAGCTTGGCTTCGTTCCGAAATGCCCGATCGAGCTTTTGGCGAGACAAGCCGACGTTATGAGGGAATATCTTCGCTTGCTTGAGATGCGAGCCGGGCTTGAGGGTATACGGTTGCTTGGAGATGAGAAATAAAGCAGTCTACGCCTCTTCTGAGGATGCCGAGCAGGAGGCTGTGGTCGAATACTGCGATCTCAGACATATCCCGATAGTGCATATTCCAAACGAGGGCAAACGCAGCCTAAGCTATGCGGCTAAAATAAAGCGAATGGGGCTTAGGCGCGGCTTTCCCGATCTGTTTATCCCTCTCGCTCGTAAGTGCTTTCACGGGCTGTTTATCGAGATGAAATACGGCAAGGGTAAAGCTACCAAGGAGCAAGCGGAATGGATTTCGTACCTCAATTCTCAGGGCTACAGAGCCGTGGTCTGTTACGGTACGGACGAAGCTCTGGCGGAGATCGATTTATACATATACAACAAGGAGGATCAGAATGTCACGTTATATTGATGTGCACAAACTCGCAAAGGTCTATATGGAAAAGGGCAAGGATAAGCTGGAGCTTGCGACGGTCATGGGGGAGCTTGAACTCGCACCGACCGCCGATGTCGTTGAAACCGCGCATTGTGAGGCTTGCAAAAAAGTCGCCGAGCTTGAGCGTAGGTTAGACGAGGCACAGCTTATCCTCTTCGCGGTGGTGCGAAATTCCGCTGTTCTTCCGCTCGGATCAAAGCTCGGCAAGACCGAGAAGGAGATCAGCGAAATGACCTTTATGACAATTGATGAGATAAAGAAGTGCGTAGACTATGCAAAAATGCGCAAGGTAATGAAGCTTGCAAATCGGAAGGATGAAGAGACCGTTGAGAACGGAAACACGGACGCGGACGCGGACAACTCAGAACGGGAGAGGGAATGCCATGGAGGGTAAGCACTACGATTGTTTGAGC
>CAYWVC010000190.1:0-1014 GCA_964461635.1 uncultured Lachnospiraceae bacterium | reverse complement strand
CTATACGCCGAAATGATCTCCTCGGGGCAAAAATTATCGGGCAACGACGTGGCTAAAAACAGCCATTTTGCATAGTTCAATGTGTCCTCTGACAGCTTGCGTTGGCTCTTTACCGACTTCCGCTTGGCTCTTGCAACGGCATTTGCCGCTTTTTCCTCCGGAATGGGTGAAATGATTGCTCGGATCTTCCCAATACCCCTCTTTCCCTTGAAAAAACAATATATCGAGGACACGGTATCGCCATTCAAATACGACCTGAAATCAATTTTTTCGGTGCATTCGGCATCCTTGAACAGCTTGACTTGGGACGGAGAAAATCTGAATACAAATTCCGCACCTCTCGCCATCATATATTCCATTTGAGGCGTTCTGCCATAGGCTCGATCGGCAAAATACAGACTTCCCGGCTTCACGGTGTGCAGCTTTACCGATTCACCCGTGCGTATATCCGCAATTCGTGAGGAAAAATGAGCCTTTTTCGAAAGACTGTATACCGTATGAGCCCTTAAAACAGTGCCCCTCTTGCCGCTCAGCGAAATATCCGTTGCATCTATAGCGTAGGATCGGTATCCCAAAACGTCGTTGCCGCCCGAGTTGTTGCTTTTGCGATCCAAATAGCTCATCATGACCTCATAGAAAACGGGAGCCGTCTTGGCTATTTGCTTTTTCCACGCAGTATCCGACATTGCGACGCCGTATTTGACAGCCATTACGTCCGACAATCGCTGAAAGGATAAGCTTTCGACTATGTAGAGAATGGTCGCCTGAACCAATATCGAGGAGTCTTTTACGATCCTTTTTCGACGTAAAACGTTGCTTTTCCTTATTTTCCTTGCAACCTGCCGCTTGATCTCACGAATTTTTTGTTTTACCTCTTGAATTTCATCGTTTTTTAGTGTATAATTAAGCTTGTCCATATTTGACACCTTGTGTTTGAATTGATGTGCAAGTTTATTTTAACACATTTTTGGCAAATATGGATATTTTTTTGTCCCTTAAGTTCCCATATATGGG
>CAYWVC010000189.1:0-1023 GCA_964461635.1 uncultured Lachnospiraceae bacterium | reverse complement strand
TTGCATCGATCCGCTCCAGCTCTTCGCCCGTTTCTGCATCACAGATCACAAATTGCGCATTGCTGTATTGCGACGTCGTGCACATCACTGTCAATCCGAGCGTGACCTTGTTCTTTAGCGTTACAGACGCAGAGACTTGCAATCCGTCCCCGGTTACCGCCTCTTGATTGGTCGCCGCAGGCAGCTCTTGTGTTCCAAGTGCTTTTTGCTCGTCGGTCAGTTCTGCATTCACCGGATTCTCTTGATCATATTCAAAGAAGATCTGTGCCGCTGCGCCGTAGTTCAGCATATCCACCGCAAGCGTCTTCATGCTTGCGATCGAGTCTTCTGCAGTCAATTTCCCCATCAGGAAATCCTTAATAGAGATCGTTTCCGATTTGCCGCAGTAGATCGTTCCGTCCGTTGCTTCCGCATAAAGGGTTGCCGTAAACTCGTCACCCATTTCATAT
Organism: uncultured Lachnospiraceae bacterium; assembly: GCA_964461635.1. Taxonomy (GTDB): domain Bacteria; phylum Bacillota; class Clostridia; order Oscillospirales; family CAG-272; genus RGIG3994. The sequence continues at coordinate 574 of CAYWVC010000189.1, read as the reverse complement.
GCGTAGATTCCGGTATACGCCGCCTTATATGCGATCAGTTTCCCGTTAATCTCATAGTTTGTGAACGGAGTTTCTCCCTCACCGGAGCCGTATGTCAGAACGACAGGTTCTTTGCCGGCAACATCCTTGCTTACAACCAGGTATACTCGATCATACGATGTTGTTGCGTTTGCCATAATCGTATACACCACTCGCATTTCCGCTCCAACCGTAATGCTCATGGATACCTTCAGTTTTTCGTCCAGCACATACTTCGGCTCCGTCGTTTCCGTTGCACCACACACGCAGATGCCGTCGGTGTAAGTATGATCGACGGTGGAGGTGTCGGAGCAGGTGGAGCAGGTGGCGGTGTGGGTACCGTCGCCGTTGTCGACGTAGGTGTAGGTATGGCCGAGGGCGGCGACCGTCTCTTGCGCTACGATGACCTCATTACAGACGGAGCAGTGGGAGCCTTCGGTCAGGCCGGTTTCGGTGCAGGTCGGGGCGACTGCTGCGTCGGTAACTTCGGTGTGGCCGAGGGCATCGACATAGGAATCGACATAGGTATCGCCGCAGGAGCAGGTGTGGGTGGTAT
>CAYWVC010000188.1:0-1026 GCA_964461635.1 uncultured Lachnospiraceae bacterium | reverse complement strand
GATAAAGCTAACTCAACTTTAGAACTATCTGGAAAAATAATTTTGTGAAAGACTTCAAATGCGCTATCAAAATCTATTATAGCAAATATTCCAATTATAATAGTAGCGATGCCAAAAACAATAAGGGCTTTTAAGTATACATTTATCAAAATATTAAAGGAATGTTTTCTAGATATGATCAAATAAATAAGACATATGACAAAAATAGCAATACATATATAACATAATTTAATACCACCAATAAATAATACTTTTACATCGGCCATATGAACAATTGCTTGTTCGGAAAAAAAGTCAATTTTTCCGTTAGTGGTATTTACTTGAAATTGCATACTTTCAATATTTTCATTATATAAGTAATCAATTATATTATTTGTTGCGTCAACAATATCTTCATCTGTTACTTCATAATAAGGAACATAATATCTTTTATAATTACCATCTTTATCATAACAATAACAAGTTCCACCCTTAAAACTTTTTTCTTGTAGAATTTGTTTTACATTATTTTTTTTGTGTTCACTCAAATAATAAGATTTTGATTTAGCAATTGGTAGTACTGATATACATCCTAATAATACAATGAAGGCAATTGAGAAAATTATACTTATTATATAGTCAAGAATTTTAATTTGCTTCATTTATAGTTTCCTCATATACATTTATCTCAACTTCTTCGGATTCAAAAATTTTAGATCCAAAGAAAAAGAAAATAATATATGCAATAATGAACAAACATTCAAGAGCTAAAATTATATAAAATAAAATGTGTAAGTGACCAGTAGAATTGCTACCTAAAACATTTGTCACTGAAAGTATAAAATTATTAATAAGCTTTCTTTCTTTTTCGACATTTAATTCTGAATTTAAGTAATAATCTAGTATTAAATCCTTTTGATATGCATTATAAGAACCACTGATTTCAATTTTGTCAGGCTTAGTTACATTTTTAGTTTGATATATATTGTAATGATAATAATAATAAGCATTATCAACAAAAGTATCACTATCTCCTAGTTTAATGTA
>CAYWVC010000187.1:0-1039 GCA_964461635.1 uncultured Lachnospiraceae bacterium | reverse complement strand
GGTCGTTGCTGACGGTGGCACTGGGTGCTTGTCTTGCGTCTCTGGCGGTGACGGGGGTCATGGCGATCCTATAGGTTCTGTCGCAATCCTGCCATATCTACCCGCTTCCTCGGCTGCGCCGTCGGGGATCGGGCGGAACTTACCCGGACAAGCCCCACCCCCACACCGAAACCCCATAAGCCATATATACATGAGGAGGTCTTTCCTATGTCCGAGCACAACGTGTACGAGCTCTACGGAAGCATGGTATTCAACGACGAGGCCATGCGCCGCCGCCTTCCCAAGGATGTGTATAAGTCTCTGACCCATACCATCGCCACCGGCGGCACCATCGACGCATCCATCGCCGACGTGGTGGCCAATGCCATGAAGGACTGGGCCATGGAAAAGGGCGCGACCCACTATACTCACTGGTTCCAGCCGCTGACCGGCGTGACCGCCGAGAAGCACGAGGCCTTCATCTCCCCACTGGGAGGGGACAAGGTGGTCATGGAGTTTTCCGGCAAGGAACTGATCAAGAGCGAGCCGGATGCCTCCTCCTTCCCCTCCGGCGGTCTGCGCTCCACCTTTGAGGCGCGGGGCTATACCGCGTGGGATCCGGCCTCCTATGCGTTCGTCAAGGGGAACACACTTTACATTCCCACTACATTTTGCTCCTATACGGGCGAGGCACTGGACACCAAGACCCCGCTCCTGCGCTCCATGGACGCGCTGTCCGAGCAGGCCTTGCGCATCCTGCGCCTGTTCGGCGACAATGAGACCTCCCGCGTGACCCCGACCGTGGGCGCGGAGCAGGAATATTTCCTTGTCAACAAAGAATATTTTGAGAAAAGAAAAGACCTGTTCTACTGCGGTCGCACCTTGTTCGGTGCTCCCGCGCCCAAGGGACAGGAGATGGACGACCACTACTTTGGTCCCCTCAAGCCCCGAGTAGCGGCCTTCATGGCGGAGCTGGACGACGCGCTCTGGCGGCTGGGCATTGATGCCAAGACCGAGCACAACGAGGCCGCGCCCTCCCAGCACGAGCTGGCACCCATCT
>CAYWVC010000186.1:0-1046 GCA_964461635.1 uncultured Lachnospiraceae bacterium | reverse complement strand
TCCGGCACATCCACCGGCATACTGCCACGCGCGATGGACATCTCGGATAGCGGGGTGATGCACATCCATGCGGCGGCATCGTACACATCGATGGGGCAAGGCTCGCCCTTGCGGACGGCTTCGATAAAGGCATCATAGACCAGACCGTCCATACCGCCGTGCCCGCCGCGAATGCCGTTCTTGAGGTAGTTCTCCCAGACCGGGTGCCGGTATTCCTCTAAGTACTTCTCTGCATTGTTCCAATGAGGTTTCCAGTTGAAATGATCTGCCTCGCTGTGGTCACGGTCAAGGTAGACGGAGTTATTGTCCTCCATGTACATCCCACGGGTGCCCTGCACCGTGAAGCCGCGGCTGTAGGCGCGGGGGAGGGTGGTGTCCAAGGTCAGGCTGACGGTCTGTCCGCCCGCGCAATGGATCAGGGTATTGACCACATCGCCTTGATTGAAGTGCGCTGTCCGCAGGGCGGGATCCACCTCGGGGTGGCGGGTGGCATAATCGTTCAGACCAAACGCCCCGGAGGCCATGGACACCAGCGAGAGCATCCGATTGCCGCGATTGATGTTCAATATCTGCGCGATGGGACCGAACTCGTGGGTCGGATAGTTCTCGCAGTTGCGGTTTTGGTAGTTGCGCAGGCGGTAGTGGCGGTTCTCGCGGCCATGGGCGACCTCACTGCGCAGGTCATGCCGATAGCCGCCGGAACAGTGTACCACCTCGCCGAACAGCCCTTGCCGCACCATGTTCATGACCATCATCTCGATCTGACCGTAACAACAGTTTTCCAGTAGCATGAACGGGGTGCCTGTTCGCTCCTGCGTATGCACCAGCCGCCAGCAGTCCTCGACGGTATACGCGCCGCCGACCTCCATGCCGACCGCGATGCCCTTTTCCATAGCCTCATAGGCGATGGGAAAGTGGGACTCCCACGCCGAGAGGATGAGCACCGCGTCCGCACGGGCGGGGTCAAGTGCCTCGTGCCAATCCGTGGTGGCGAAGGGTCGCTCCCCGTAGACCGACTCGACCTTGGCGGCACCCCACTCGGTGCG
>CAYWVC010000185.1:0-1050 GCA_964461635.1 uncultured Lachnospiraceae bacterium | reverse complement strand
CCAGCACCGGCTGGAACCGCCGCTCCAGTGCGGCATCCTTCTCGATATATTGGCGGTACTCGTTCAGAGTGGTCGCGCCGATACAGTGCAGCTCCCCGCGCGCCAGCAGGGGCTTGAGGATATTGCCCGCATCCAGTGCGCCGTCGGTCTTGCCTGCCCCCACGATGGTGTGCAGTTCATCAATGAACAGAATGATCTTGCCGTCCGAGGCCTTGACCTCCCCCAACACGGCCTTGAGCCGCTCCTCAAACTCGCCGCGGAACTTCGCGCCCGCGATGAGGGAACCCAAATCCAGCGAAAAGATAGTCCTGTCCTTGAGATTGTCCGGCACATCCCCGCTGACGATACGCTGAGCCAGCCCCTCGGCGATGGCGGTCTTACCCACGCCGGGCTCGCCGATCAGGCAGGGGTTGTTTTTGGTCTTGCGAGACAGAATGCGGATGACGTGCCGTATCTCGTCGTCTCGCCCGATGACGGGATCCAGCTTGCGCTCCCGCGCCCGCTCTACCAGATCGGTGCCGTACTTCTTGAGGGCATCATAGGTGGCCTCCGGGGTGTCACTCGTGACCTTGCGGTTGCCGCGAATGCGGCGCAGAGCCTCCAGCACCTTCGCCTCGGTGATGTCCTGCTCGCGGAAGAGTGCCTTCAAGTGTTCGTCCGGCTCCCGGATCAGACCCAGAAGCAGATGCTCGACCGAGATATACTCGTCCCCCATTTTGCCGGCCTGCCGCTCGGCGGCGGTCAAGGCCTTGTCCAGCGCGGTGGAAATGTAGATACGGGTAGGGTCGTAGCCGCTCCCGCCGGCCTTCGGCAGCTTGGAGATCAGCTCCTCTGCCCGTGTCCGCACCGCCGTCGGCGACCCGCCGATGTTCTCCAGTATCTCGCCCGTCAAGCTCTCGGATCGTTCCAGCATGGCATATAGCAGGTGTACCTGCTCCACCGACGGGTTGCCGTTCTCTCCGGCTACCGCCTGCGCCCCGCGCAATGCTTCTACCGTTTTTTGTGTGAGTTTCTCGGTATTCATACAGATACCTCCTATTGTTTTTTTGT
>CAYWVC010000184.1:0-1072 GCA_964461635.1 uncultured Lachnospiraceae bacterium | reverse complement strand
GGATACAAGATAGCCTTTGCTCCGAAATTTTTTCTCATATTTCCCTTCTCCTTTACCAATTTTTCTTATCTTTTGTGCAGTCGTGCTGTTTTTTGCGTTCCTCCACCATTTTCACAAACCATTCTACCATATTCGGATCGGTGTGCGAGAAGAAACTGCTCTTGCCCGTATCAAGGGCAGCAATGACCGACATATCCGTTTCGCTCAGCTCAAAATCAAAAACGTCGAAATTCTCAGCCATACGCTCACGATGAACCGACTTCGGAATGACGACCGTTCCCCGTTGCAAATGCCAACGCAAGATCACCTGTGCCACCGTCTTGCCGTGCTTGTCGGCAACCGTTTTGAGCTCGGGGAGTTCGAACATTCCGCCCCTTCCCTCTCCGAACGGCGCCCACGCCTCAAGCTGCACACCGTACTTGTCGTGCCATACCTTTATATCATTCTGCTGATGATGCGGGTGTATCTCAACTTGATTTACCATAGGCTTGATACGGCTGAAGGAGGCGAGATCTATCATCCTATCCGCGTAAAAATTGGAAATACCGATAGCGCGCAGCTTACCCTCGTCGTACAGATCCTCCAACGCCCTGTACGCGCCGTAAACGTCACCGAAAGGCTGATGTAACAAACACAGATCAAGATAGTCAACCCGAAGCTTGCGCATAGACTCAAGAACCGATGCACGGGTCTTCTCATAGCCGTAGTGCTCAATCCAGACCTTAGTAGTTAAAAATATCTCGTCCCTCGGAATCCCGCTCTTGGCAATGGCATTGCCTACCTCTTCCTCGTTAAAGTAACTTTGAGCAGTGTCGATCAGGCGGTAGCCCACACCGAGCGCATCGCTGACACAACGCTCGCACTCATCTCTCGTGACCTGATAAACACCGTAGCCGAGCTGAGGCATTTTGACCCCGTTGGATAAAGTAACGTAATTCACAAGCGAACCTCCTTTTATCGTTTTTCAATACAGCCGTACTTAAAAATTCAAGTACGGCTGCCACTCATTTGCAATTATTATTCCCCGTCCACGATCGTGCGAAGCTTGGATACGGCACGGTAAGCCCTCTCG
>CAYWVC010000183.1:0-1085 GCA_964461635.1 uncultured Lachnospiraceae bacterium | reverse complement strand
CGAAATGTTCGTTATGCTTTTCTCTACCGCATAATGAAGCAAGAAGGAATAAAGCTTCTCGCCACGGCGCACAACGCCGACGACAACGCGGAGACTATGCTTTTCAATCTTGCGCGCGGAACGGGACTTCTCGGAATGTGCGGCATCTCGCCAAGTCGAAAAGGCGGTGATGACGGTGAATTTACCGTGATACGCCCCATTATTAATTTTGAAAAAAGCTATATACTTGAATATTGCAACACGAACGGAATAGATTTTGTAACCGACAGCACAAATGCGGACACGGATTATTCGAGAAACCGCATAAGAGCCAATATTTTACCCGAGCTTCGGCACATATGTCCGACGCTCACGCGTTCGGCGCGAAGGTTTGCGGATTCGGCGCGCGAGGATTCGGATTTTCTTGAAAAAACGGCACGTGAATTTATTGATCAAAGCGGCAAAGCTTGCTATGCCGATCAAGTTGCGGCTCTGCATCCCGCGATCTCAAAACGTGTTATCCGTTATTTGATCGTGCGGGCGCAGGCGGAGCTTTCGTGCGTCGGTGAAATCGAAAACGGTGCAAGCATTGTACAAGCACCCGAGGCGTGTCACATCGAGGCGGTGCTTGCGCTTTGCGAGAAGGGCACTTCCCTCTCGTCGATCTCCCTGCCCGGGCGAATACGGGTATACATTTCCGACGATCCGGCGGTGCGCGGTGCGCTTGTTTTCGAGAGGACGGGCAATCATCGGTCGAAGGCAAGCTCCGATCCGAGCGAGGAGCAGACATCCGTCCCGCTGACGATTCCCGAGCCGTCGAAAGAGCTGTCTTTTGAGTTTGGCAGATATGAAATTACCGTCAAGCGTACCGATCAATGTCAAAACAGTTTACAAAGCGGTGCGGATGTCACGCAATATAACAATATGGGAGCGAATATTTACAACTCGTCCACATATTTATTGCTCAAATTTGATAGAATAGAAGGAAGTGTTTATACCCGTTGCCGACGGAGCGGAGACGTTATCGTAAGAGGCGGGATAAGCAAAAAAGTCAAGGACATTATGAGCGAGGCAAAGGTGCCGTCAGGCTTACGTTCCTCGCTTCC
>CAYWVC010000182.1:0-1105 GCA_964461635.1 uncultured Lachnospiraceae bacterium | reverse complement strand
CCGAGGACATGGACAAGGATGCCGACATCATCTGCGTGTTCGGCGGCACCAACGATTATGGTCACGGCTTTGCCCCCATCGGCACCCCGCAGGACACCGATGTGTACACCTTTTACGGTGCCCTGAACCACCTCTTTACCTACTTGATGACCACCTACCCCGACAAGTTCATCTTCATCATGACCCCCTTGCGCCGGTGCAACGAGGATGACCCACGCGGCGACGGGTACAAGCCACCCATGCTCCCCCTGAAGGGTTATGCGGACATTCTGCGGGAGGTCGCCGAGCGGTATGCTATCCCCGTGCTGGATCTGTACGCGAGCTTCGGGGTACATCCCCGCATCCCGATACAGCGCGAGACCTATATGCCGGACGGTCTGCACCCCAATGATGCGGGCAACGCACGGCTGGCGCGGGTGATCGAGACATTCTTGAATACACATTATGTCAAGCCTATTTGATACGAAAAGGGACGACCGATGGAGGTCGTCCCTTTTTACTGTGCACACTACTTTACTTGTAAAGGCGAATGTGTCCGATCAGCGGGAGCTCCTTGGCTCTGCCATTGGCAGCATTGACGATCCCCAAAATGAGACCGATCAAAGAGGCCACCCCCGTCACAAGACCGAATATCCATCCCACAAACGGAATGAGCCCCAATATGCCAGATACGACGGCCAAAATCACCTCTGCCAAAAAGAGCACCAGCCCTTGGTTGGCATGGTAACGAGCATATTTGGAATGGGATGCCGCCAGCATGGGCACCAAGAACAGGGGACCTATGTAGGACAAGAGTGCCATGACCTTGTTGTCCTCAATATCCTTGGCATCGAACTCTGCCGTCGTATCGGCGGTGTTGTTCAGCTCTACCACGGTATCGGCAAAGCTCTTGCCGGAAGGCTCGTGGTCTCCCTCCCCAGTCGCCGTGCCGCAGGAGGGGCAAAACTTGACACCGTCCTCGATCTCGGTGCCGCAATTCTTACAATATGACATGATCATACTCCTTTCTCGCTCACCGATGTCGGTCGGTGGGCTTCTTTACATAGATATTATAGCACAAATGGGAGCTTTTGTAAAGGGATGATCGCTTTTTTGTCAGAAACGG
>CAYWVC010000181.1:0-1118 GCA_964461635.1 uncultured Lachnospiraceae bacterium | reverse complement strand
GGGGATTCCCACGCCAGTGTGCGCACTGGCTCGGAATGACGTGGTTTTTTGACACGCCCAAGGCAGGAAGTTTTGCACTTCCTGCCTTATTTATGCTTTCAGGAACCAGAGCATCAGCGTCATGGCCAAAAGGTCGGCGCAGCCGCCGGGGGAGAGGTTGTCTGCAATGAAACTGTCGTCCAGTTCTTCCAGGGCTGTTTCGCTGGGAAATGGGCTCTTTTCCAGCAGCGCAGCGATTTGCGCTGCTTTTTTCTTGGCAAGTTCCCAGCCGCCCCGGTGGATCAGGTTGGTGTCTTCGGTGTGGGCAATGAGGGCGAGCAGTGCGCTACAGGCGGCACGATTCAGGGAAAGTCCCTGATTTAACCCCATTTCCAGCCGTGGCAGAGCAATTTCCAGCACCGCCGGATATCCCGCCGCTGCCTGCCCACGGATGCCGGTGATGCCATAGGTTTGGTACAGCCGGTGGCCCACGGTATCTCCCGGCTTTTCAAACTCTTTCAGCAGATCCGCCGCCATTTGGCCGCAGACGGCCAGCACCTGTTTGGGTTTTTCCCATTGCCAGCGTTCCAGTCGCCCTAAGGCACCACACAGGAGCCCCAGAGAGAAAATGGCCCCTTTGTGGGTGTTGACCCCGCCGGTAGCGGCCAGCATGGCGGCCTCTGCCTTGCGCCCAGGCAGGCGCAGGGCTTCCAGCGTGGCAGTGGGAGGGGCATTGCGGGTGGCACGGCCGATGCGGACACATTCTTCAAAATAGGGATACAGGGCAACGGCGCTGCGCTGGAAGGTGAAAAAATCCATATCTGCGTGGCTGCCGCTGTTGCGCCGATCCACCAGCCCCGGCTTTGGGGTGATCCCAACTTCGTACAGCAGGGCCTGCTGGGCCATTTGGGCGGCAAACCGGCTGTCCTCGGTCAGAATGGCTTCCTCCAAAATGGCGGCGGTGGCCTGCTGCAATTGGGCGACGGTGTGTCGGCGGCTTCGGGCGCAGACCTGGGCAACTTCCCCGCAAATCAGACACCGCCGGGGACTGCCCCGCTCCAGCTTGCTGCCGTCTACGTCCAGCACGTCCATGTCAAACAGTCGCCCCAGAGGGGACTGTTCTTCCAGTTGGGTGGTGA
>CAYWVC010000180.1:0-1120 GCA_964461635.1 uncultured Lachnospiraceae bacterium | reverse complement strand
TTCATTGTTCGCAAGTTGTGCGGGTGAAACAATCAATTTGAGCTATTATGAAACTAATAGTGCAAGCAAAGCTCCTATTGACGCAAAACAATTTTTATAGGAATAAAATTTGATGTCGAAAAGTTATAAAGATATCCAAAAAGAAGTATTTACAGAAGGATTTAAAAAGTTTTGCAGAAAGAATATTGTAAAAGATTTACGTGGGCTTGAAAAACACCGAAAATACTACCTTTGGGGAATTGCCCTTGTATATCTTTTGGGCATTGCTTTTTCGCTTTATATCTCTTACTTTATAATTATTAATGAAGAAACACTTGATTTGCGTATTTTTGCATTGCCTTTATTTATTGCCGTAAGTGTTCATTGTTTTCTTGTTAAACACTATAAACGTCAGGCAAAAAAAGTTTTTCTGCCAAAATTAATTTCTTATATCGGCAATTTGCAAGTTATTGCTGAGGAAAATCTTTTGCGCTATGAACTTCAAAACTATGTTGCAGGGTTAAAAATAATTCCTCATTTTAACCGATTTTATTGTGATGATTACTTAAAAGGCAACTACAATGAGGTTGAATTTTCTGTTGCTGAATTAAAACTGGCACACGAAAGCGGTTCAGGAAAAAGAAGAAGGGTTGAAATTATATTTCAAGGTTTATTAATTTCTTTTAAATCTTTTAAAGAATTTAGAAATAATGTTGCTATAAAACGAGATGTTATGTTAAAAACTTCTTCAAACAACAGAATTGTACTGGAAGACCCTGAATTTGAAAAATTATTTGATGTTTATGGTGCTGACCAAATAGAAGCAAGATATTTAATCACTCCCGCTTTTATGAACAGAATGGTTCAGCTTTCTAAAAAACCTTTTGCAAAGGGGCTTTATGCTTCTTTTGAAAACGGAATGGTAAATATTTTTGTTCCATCTAAAAAAGATTGGTTTGAAATGCCAATAACAAAGCCTGCAACAGATATTGTAAGCTACCGTGCTATTGTGCTTGAACTTCTTAGCTTGTTTTCTATTGCGGATACACTAAAAATTGACCAAAATATAGGAATGTAAAAAATTTTATGACAAAAAATTATAAAGATATCCAAAAAGAAGTATTTACCGAAAAATTTAAAG
>CAYWVC010000179.1:0-1147 GCA_964461635.1 uncultured Lachnospiraceae bacterium | reverse complement strand
CGAAGTTGTCCATCAGGCTCCAGAGGAAGTAGCCCCGCACATCAAAGCCCTCGTCGACCGCCTTCTCCAGCCACTCAAGGAAGCCGTTTATGTAGCGGATGCGGTCGTCATCGCAGATGATGCCATCGGAACCGACCGGCTCCTCACCGTTGGCATAGGTGCCGTTTTCGGTGACATAGATGGGGCATTGGATGTGGTAGAGGTCGTGCAGAAGGTGGATGGCATCGTACACAGCCCGGGGATAATACTCGGCGGCGTTGTTCATAAAGTTGCCACCCTGGGAGAAGTCTGCTCGCGCCCGCTCGTTGGTGGTGACTACCACGCGGTTGTACACGTTGAGACCAAAGAAATCCAGCGGCTGGGAGGTCAGCTCAAAGTCGTGCGGTTCCATCTTCATCAGAGTGCCTTCGGCTTCCAGGTGGGAGAGCAGGTAGTCGGAGTAGTGCCCCGCCAGAATGGGGTCACAGTAGAACTTCCAGTTGCGCTCGTCCTCGTCCACCATGAGGGCGTGATCGGCCTCGGAATCGGTCAGCGCGTGCCGCTTCCAGATGTCGATGACCACGCCGATCTCGGAATCCTTGGGTTTTACGGCGCGGAAGGCTTCCACCGCCTTGCCGTGGGCTACCAGAATATTATGTCGCGCTTGGTTGCCCCATGCCTCGTTGGTGTGGCCGGGCGCGAACGCGCCCAGCGCGTAGCCGACATAGGTGGCGATGGGCTCGTTGATGGTGGTCCACATGGGCACGACATCACCGAAGGCGCGGAACATTTTGTCGGCATACTCGCCGAACCATTCGATGGAATCGCGGTTGACCCAACCGCCGCGCTCCTCCAACACCTGAGGTAAGTCCCAGTGGTAGAGCGTGACCGAGGGGCGGATGCTCGCCTGGTTCAGCTTTTCAAAGCAACGGCGGTAGTAGTCCATGCCCTTTTGGTTGAGCGTGCCCACGCCGTCCGGCAGGACGCGCGACCAGGAGATGGACATCCGATAGGCGTTGACCCCCAAAGCCTTCAGCGTAGCGAGGTCACGGTCAAAGCGGTGGTAGCTGTCGCAGGCGACCGTGGGAGTCTGCCCGCCGAATATCTTGCCCGGTCGGGTAGCAAAGGTGTCCCAAATGGACGCGGTGCGTCCGTCGTCAAAGGCTCC
>CAYWVC010000178.1:0-1150 GCA_964461635.1 uncultured Lachnospiraceae bacterium | reverse complement strand
ATAGTTTGTCGGATTGCAAAAACCGCCTTTTCTGAAATACAGTACGTATTCCTTAAACCCGATGATAATATCCGCAACCGTTATCCCTTTATAAAAAGTCAGTTTTACTTTTGACGTTTTCGGAATTATTCTTATGTTTCGTCACCTCCGTTATCATCGTTTTTTATTCCCGATACGCCGCTTCCGTCATTGCGGTCGCTTTCCGTATCGCTTGTTTTGTTTTCTTCTTCCACCCCACTTGATACGCCGTCGTTATTCAATACGGTATCTTCTCTTACGCTCTCGGTATCCGTTGTGCCGCTACTTTTCGTATCCGTATTCGGCGGATCCGTATGTACGGGCTTTTGCTTTACTTCCGCACGATTGAATATCGTCGATCCCGTCGCCGCATTTTTCAGTCGCGGCATAAAATTCTTGCCGACTTGTATCAAGCCGCCGGTTGCCAGATCGTGCAACATTCCGATCGGCATCGTCGCAAAGCGTAACGGCGCCGCGGCTACCTGTTTTGCCTTGTTTTTCTTTGCGTTATCGCTTACAACCTTTTGATTGCGGTTGCTGTGTATGCTGGCGTTCAGACTTTCTATCCTGCCTTTGCCTTGTTTACGCATTTTGTTATAATCCATACCGGCTACGACGCCGCCGACCGCACCGCCCAAAACGGCGGTCGTTGCCTTCGTAAAAGCAAGTCCCGAACGGATATTGTAAATCATCTGTGCAAGTTCGCCACCCGTTGCCTGTGCTCCGCAAAGTTGGCTGATTACCCTTGACGCCTTTGTCACCGCAAAGCTTCCGCCGATCAGGAACAGAATATATACCACGCCGTTTTGAAAATCGTTATCGAAAAAACGGATATTATATACTTGCGGTATGATCAGGAAAAATAAATTCATTACGAGTATAATTCCGTATGCGGATAATATCTTTGAAATCAGCATATCTTTCCACACCTTGAATCTGTTTCCTTCGTCAAGCGGCAACGTGGATACGGACACGGGCGATATGATATACAGCAGAATAATATCAAAAATCCTTTGTACGAACGTCAGTGCAGATAACACGAACATTACGAGTATCACAATACCGCCCAAAAGCCCTATCAGATAATTCAACCCCGATATGTCATAATAGGTTTTGACGACCGAAAGCGTAT
>CAYWVC010000177.1:0-1158 GCA_964461635.1 uncultured Lachnospiraceae bacterium | reverse complement strand
TATCTATCGGTTCAACATACGTTCAGGCAATAGTCCTTCAAAAAACAGGGCAAAAGATACTTTCGCGCGTGCGCGAGGACGTTTTTGTTCACATTGAATCGCTGTCGCACGGTCAGCTCAATGAAATCCCCGTCGGCAAACTTGTAACGAGAGTCGCAAACGACACAAACGCCATCTCGATGATGTTCACAAACGTATTTGTAAATCTCGCGAAGAACTGCTTCGTTATCGTCGGTGTTTTGGTTGCCATGCTGTACCTTAATTTGGAGCTTTCGCTCATGGTACTTGCGTTTGTACCGTTTATCGTGCTTTTCACCGTAATCTTTCGTAAATTTTCGCGCCGTGCATACCGCGAAGTAAAAGACGCCACAACGGACATCAACACATATCTTTCCGAAAATCTCTCCGGAATCAAAATTACTCAGATCTTCTGCCGCGAAAATCGTAAAATGAAGGAATTTTCGGACAGAAACGAACGCCTCGGTCTTGCAAAACGCAAAGAAATACTTGTCTTCGGTATTTTCCGTCCTCTCGTATATATGCTTTACATATCGTCCGTACTTTGCCTGTTCTATCTCGGCGGCAAAGGATATCTTGACGGCGCAAGCTTCCTCGGTCAGACGCTTACAAGCAGCACGATCGTTGTGTTCTATTCCTATATTTCGAAGTTCTTCAATCCTATCCAAAATCTCGCGGAACAATTCAATATGCTCCAATCGGCTTTTGCATCAGCGGAAAAGATCTTTTCCGTAATGGACATCGAACCTGCAATGAAGGACTCGGAAGGCGCAATCGAGCTTAAAAACGTTCGCGGTGAAATTGAATTCAAAAACGTTTGGTTTGCATACAAGCCCGGAGAATGGGTGCTCAAAGACGTAAGCTTTAAGGTCGAAGCGGGACAAACCGCAGCGTTTGTCGGCTCGACGGGAAGCGGAAAATCAACAATTCTTTCGTTGCTGTGCCGCAACTATGAAATCGACTCCGGCGAGATCCTCGTTGACGGAATCAACATCAAAAATATCAAAATCTCCTCGCTCAGACGTCACTTCGGTCAGATGCTTCAGGACGTTTTCCTCTTTTCCGGAACAATCCGTTCGAACATCGTTTTGAGAGAAGATTCGATAACCGAGGACGAAATCGAAAAGGTATGTCGTTACG
>CAYWVC010000176.1:0-1171 GCA_964461635.1 uncultured Lachnospiraceae bacterium | reverse complement strand
CTCGGTCGTGACCTTGCCTCTTTGAGCCCTTTGAGCTTTTCTTTGCTTCTTCTCCTCATTCGTATTATCAACGATGGTTATAAAGATATCCTCAAGCGACATACCGAGCGCTTCTATGCCTATGAGAGGCCAGCCCTTTTCGGCACAGGTATAGAAAAGATTCTTTCTGATATCGACACCGTATTCGCTCTCGATCGCGAAGATGTAAGCGTCTCCGTCCTTGCCCGCAAGCTGCTCGACATATTTTATGCCGGGCTTGGACTTGAGCATATTGAATACCTCTCTTTGAGGACCGCAGATCTTTAAGTTGAAGCGGCGGTTGTTCTGTACGGCTCTCGTGATGTTCTCCGTAAGCTCGTCCGCTACTATCTTGCCTTTGTTTATGATTATTATACGGTCGCAAACGGCTTGTACCTCGCCGAGAATGTGGGTCGAAAGAATAACGGTGTGATCTTTTCCGAGCGTACGAATGAGATTTCTTATCTCTATTATCTGCTTGGGGTCGAGACCGACCGTCGGCTCGTCAAAAATGATTATCGGCGGGTTGCCGATGAGAGCCTGAGCGATACCGACACGCTGACGGTATCCCTTGGAAAGGTTTCTGATGACGCGCTTGTATACGTCCGTAATCTTGACGACCTCGCAGATCTCCTTAAGATGCTTTTCCTTGTTGTAAGCACAGCCCTTGAGATCGTAGGCAAACGAGAGATATTCCTCGACTGTCATATCAAGGTAAAGCGGAGGCTGCTCGGGAAGATAGCCGATCAGACGCTTGGCTTCAAGCGGATTTTCGAGAATGTCAAGACCGTTTATGACGACCGTACCCGATGTTGAGGAGAGGTAGCCCGTGAGCATATTCATAGTCGTGCTCTTTCCTGCTCCGTTCGGACCGAGGAAGCCGACTATCTCGCCATCTCCTATCTCAAAGCTGATATCATCTACGGCGCATATCGAACCGTAGTTTTTTACCAGATGATCGATTTTTAACATAGCGGATTATTTCCTTTCGTTATATTTGTATATGTTGAATAAACTTTTCGGCGTTCGGCGTCAAGATATACTTACACCGATACAAAATATATTATATCATCAAATTGTTGATATATCGTGAACGATGAAAAATTTAATTGGACGATATAGTGTTTTTTAAGTGAATATGAAGTGATTTTTG
>CAYWVC010000175.1:0-1171 GCA_964461635.1 uncultured Lachnospiraceae bacterium | reverse complement strand
CCGGCGGCGTGAAGTCCTCCAGAAGGGTACGCAACGACTGCGTTCCCTCCCCCTCGTAGCAGAACAGAGCCAGATCGCAGGTCGCCGCCTCTCGCCACACCGCCGCAAGATCGGTCACGGTGGGGCGCACCGACGGGATCACCCCCCGACGACACTGCTTGGCGGCTTCCTCGGCGATACGAGCGCGACGCTGTGTCTTGCGCTCCTCTGCTTCCGGCTTGGATCGCATGATGCATCGACTGCTCTCAAACGGAATGATCTCGGATACACCGCATTCCACCGCCTTTTGAATGACCGTGTCCAGCTTATCCCCCTTGGGGAGAGCCTGGAACAGCAGGACGCGGTAGGGCGGTTCGGCTTCAGCCGAGGCGACCGCACGGATATCTGCCTCCACGATGCCCTCCGAAAAACGAGTCAGCACGCAGGTGTACACCTGCACTTGATCCGACACGGTGACCTCATCGCCGACCGCCAAGCGCAGAGCGTATGCGGCATGGTGCGCATTCTCGCCCGTCAGGGTCAGGGAGGAACCGTTCACCGCAGATGCTGGAACAAAAAAATGAGGCATACTGCCAACGCTCCTTCCATGATCCGATCCTTCTTCGACAAAAAAACATCGGCCGATCTGCCGGGCGGACGGCTCTTGTGAAACCTGACCACAGGTTCCCGGCGCATTTTGACGATCTCTGCGCCTACTATACCACAAATTCACCAATTTGTCAAGTGGTTTTTTGGCACTTTGAGCAACAAATAAGGCATTATTTACAATTTCGTCTTATTTTTTTTGATATTCCGAGCGGAAAGACCAAAGGTTTTTTGTCGAATTCGTGTGGGGAAAATGACAAATAACCGACATTACGAATCCGCTCTCAGCTC
Organism: uncultured Lachnospiraceae bacterium; assembly: GCA_964461635.1. GTDB lineage: Bacteria > Bacillota > Clostridia > Oscillospirales > CAG-272 > RGIG3994. Next base: position 295 of record CAYWVC010000175.1, on the reverse strand, counting down.
CCGCCCATCCGTCACCAGTCGAACCGTTCCCTGCTCGTTCGTGCAGTAGCAGGTACACCCCAGCACGGAAAGGTCGGCCAGCACCCGCTCATGCGGGTGTCCATAGCTGTTCCCGGCACCGGCCGAGGCGACCGCGACCTGCGGCGAGACGGCGCGGAGGAATGCCTCGCTTGACGAGGACTTCGAGCCGTGGTGCCCCAGTTTCAAGCCGTCGCATTGCAGAAAATCCGTCGCGCCGAAGGCCGACAGCAACAACTCCTCGGTCGGCTCCTCGGCATCCCCCATATAGAGAAAG
>CAYWVC010000174.1:0-1181 GCA_964461635.1 uncultured Lachnospiraceae bacterium | reverse complement strand
ATTGACCCGATTGACCCGGAAGACCCCGACGACCCGGTTGATCCCGTTGATCCAATTGACCCGGTTGACCCAATTGACCCCGCCGAACCGGAAATCAGCTTTTCGGACGTGTCCGAAGGCGCGTGGTACTATGAATATGTGACCCGTGCGGTCGCGGACGGCCTGTTCAGCGGCGTCGGAAAGAACCGCTTTCAGCCGGACGGCTATATGACCCGTGCTATGCTTGCCACGGTGCTCTACCGCATTGCCGGTCAGCCGGAGGTCAGCGCACAGGTGCCCTTCCGGGACGTTCAGCCGGAGCAGTGGTACACCGACGCGGTCTGCTGGGCTTATGAAAACGGCATTGTCAACGGCGTGAGCCAGAACAGCTTTGGCGTGGAAGCCTATGTGACCCGCGAGCAGCTCACGGCCATGCTTCTCCGCTTTGCCTCTGTTCTGGGCTACGACGCCTCCGCACGGGCTGATTTGAGCGCCTTTTCTGACCGGAACTGGATCTCCGATTTCGCGGTGGAGGCCATGCAGTGGGCAGTTGCCGAGGAAATCGTCAACGGTGACGGCGGAAAGCTCAGCCCTCAGGGCTATGCCACCCGCGCCCAATGCGCAAAAATGCTCATTTGTTTCCGGGATATTATGACCGGAACGGAATAATGTAAAGGAACCTCTGAATAAATCGTCGGCTGCGTCCAGCGGATATTTTTTAAGCAACTTTTTGCTTCTGAAAACTTGAAATACACAAAGTATTCCTGCGTTTTCCGAAGCTCGATTTGCGAAAAAATCTCTCGCTGCCCGCTCCTGCCGATTTAATCAGAGCTTCCTAAAGTCTGCACCCCGGAAATATTTTTCGGGGTGCGTTTTAAAAGCGAAAAGAGTCCCATTTATAGGACACGTGAAATGTTATCATTGGGCAAACGTCAGCAAAGGAGCGGCAAAAAATGCGCTATGATATCATTTCAGTCAGAGGTTACTATGAGGTTTATGCCTCGGACGGGCGGTTTTTGCTCTCGGCAGACACCCGCTGGGAGGCAGAACAGGAGATGGAAAATTGGAAGGAAGAAACTATTGCCTGACCCTTGCCTATGACGGCACGGGCTATAAGGGCTGGCAACGTCTGCCCAACGGCGCGGACACGGTACAGGGAAGACTGGAAGGGTGCCTTTCGCGGATTTTTGGCGTGCAGACCG
>CAYWVC010000173.1:0-1191 GCA_964461635.1 uncultured Lachnospiraceae bacterium | reverse complement strand
AGAACGGAATGCCTGCGATCCGGGCGTGCTGTGGCAAGATCAAAAATGGGTTTTCGGTAGAGTTGAACCTGTACCATATCCTCTGCGGTATGATCTTTGATGGATATTTCTTTGATTTTCTAAGCAGCACGGGCACTGTGGCAACTTCCAGGCAACACCCGTCCGGTTTGGATTATCTGTCGGTCATTTACGAAAAATGCGGGGAATTGCAGTCATTTTCTGACGGCCTGCTCTGCTCCTATAACCGGTTTGTAAATGCGAAATGTTCCTTGCAGTCCTTTGGCGATGCCCGGGGAAACCGCTTTGACTTTTACCGCTTTTTCAGACTGATGGAGCAGGGAACACTTCCTGATAAATTCCAGGATGCGAAAGCGTTGATCGATCACTTTGGCGGTGCGAATAAAGATCATCTGCTGGACGAAGTGATATCTTTGGCGCAAACCGGTCGGTGCGATCCTGCTGCAATGGCGTTGCTGGAACTGTTTGGATATGCCAAAGAAGGGGCGATCTGCGTTCCGGTCTACACCCCCGAACACCAAAATTGCATTGCCGAAATGGAGAATATCGTTGAAAAATGCCTTGGCAATGCCATATCCGATATCCTGATCGAACTTGCCGGCTCCCTGGACATTACCGCCGTCAGGCATGGCGTTGCTCCCAGGGAAATCGCCAACGAACTGTACCACATCGTATTCGGTTCCATCAACGAGGAACTGGTCGCAAGAGGCAATGTAGCCACGCCCCGGCATATCCCCGGGGAGGGCAGATACTTTCAGTGCATTGAGATCCATGCATGACCCACACCACAACCCCACCCGGTAACAGCCAACACCCCAATAACCACTGCATTTTACCATGCCACGGGATTCCGGAAACGGAAGAACGTCCGTTGCCTTGACAAAATGGAACGATCACTTGCTTGCGAATGCGTTCGGTATTGTACCGGACGCATTCCTTTGCTATTGTAATAGACATAATTGGCCAAAGCATGGACAAAGTCATCCATTCGCTCAAAATACTTACTAATAGAACTTTTATATGCACACTAAAATGGAATGAACAAAGCCTTATGACACCCCTGGGCGGCAGTTGGTAGGCAGCTTTCCCACTACCCCCCGAGCCTTCCCAGCAGGTGAGCGATGGTGGCGCATTCTTCGGCGGCCAGGTCGGCCAGGGTGCGGAAGACGGTGC
>CAYWVC010000172.1:0-1193 GCA_964461635.1 uncultured Lachnospiraceae bacterium | reverse complement strand
GCGGTCTGGCGGGGCTTTCTGCCTTGGGCGTCTTGGCTGTGACCATCTTCTCGCGGTTTTTTGGAGGAAGCAGTGAGGTCGGGTGGTTCCCGGTGCCATTCCGGGTTCCTGCCGAGGCTTGGCTTGCGGAAGAGTATTATCGTATGCTGTTCATGAACGCCTTGCTGTTCGTCCCATTGGGGCTGACGTTGGTCAATGCGTGGAATCCCAAGCGACCTTTCTCCATGAGATTGGGTCTGACGGTAGGCGCGAGTTTTGGGTTAAGCCTCTTTTGTGAGTTGGTGCAGGGCATATGTGTCTTGGGCACCGTGGAGACCGATGACTTGATCATGAATACGACCGGCGCGTGCATAGCGGCACTCTGTCTCCTGCCTGCGTGGGGTATTGCATGGGTGATCGATCGGATCATAGGTAGGTCGGAAGAATGATACGAATATCGAAAGGAAACAGATCATGAGTGAGAATGATATGAATAAGGGAACACCGGAGCAAGCGAATGCGCAAGCTGCACCGGAGGAGTTGAGCCCGGAGCTCCTGGCACGTCAGCAGGAGCGGGAGCGTTTCCGTCGGGAGCGGGAGGAGAGGATGCGCTCGGCTCCGCAGGATCATCGGATGCCCCGTAGTCGTGCCGGGCATATGCGCTTCCGTATGAAGCGGTTTGTCGCCAAGAATCGGAGAACCTTGCTGATCCTGTTAGTCACGGCGTTGGCCGGTTTGGTGCTGATCAGCAGTATTCTGGTCGTGACTTATTTGACGGTCAATCATGATTCGACAGGCGTAGTAGACAGCGGCATTCCCGGCGACAAGTATCAAGGCAATGCAGCCGATGGAACCGAGCAAATCAAGATCATTCGCTTGACGGATGAGGTCAAGCTGGTGGAGGATATCCTGATCACATATACCGATAAGTACAACAGTGACCCGTCGGCGCGAAATCTTCTCAACAGTCATCAGCTGACGAATTATCGGCTGGATTATGAGTTGAGCGTCACGATCGAATATGCCATCGATAACCTGGCAGATCGTCACAAGGACATCCGCCGTGTATACGCCATCCTGTCGGAACATGGAGATTATTCTTCGCCCGTTGTTTTCTATGCCAATACATCCGCACAGGAGGATTCCATCGTCTGCTCACATTTGAAGTCGGGCACAACGTATTTCTATAAGATCATAGCGGAATTCTCCGGCGG
>CAYWVC010000171.1:0-1227 GCA_964461635.1 uncultured Lachnospiraceae bacterium | reverse complement strand
GTATACCCGCAGACCGAGGAAGTCGGGCGCAGCGAAAGGGGCGGGGCTATATACCTCAAAGCGGCTTGGGGTGCGGCAAAGTCCGTGTACGGGAATCTGTTTCCGAGTTTGAAAGCGGGTGAAACCGTCATGCTGAATGAAATTCTGGGAACGGAGGGGAAATAAATGGACAGGTTGACAGAACCGACCCTTGGATGCTTTTTGTACCAGCTCAAAGACCACAAAGCCGTGCCGGGTGAATTTGGTACATACGAAGCCTTTTTCGACTATTCGATGGCTGTCCGCAAACTCGGCCAATACGAGGAAACGGGGCTGACACCAGAAGAAGTGACCGAGATGAAGGGCCGGCTGGCTGGATCGGAGAAACGAGGAAAGACGACCGAAGTCATTAGCCGCCCTGAGCTGATGGGCAAACTGACTACCGGCGATATGCAGCAACGCATAAAATCTGCGAGTGGAGAAGATGCTTACAATAAGTTTCTGGAACTGGTTAACGGTTTGGCGGCTGTTGATGTGGCGCAGGGAATTCGTTGTTCGGAATGCGAATACCAAGAAGATTGTATTAGGCGGATAGAGTTCATGGGCCGAAACCTAGTGCTGGAACAGAATACCTATGAATATCACCCGCTTGACTATTGCTCCTACGGTAAACGCAAAAGCGGTTAAGGAGGAGGCCGAAGCAAATGGGCAAAAAGAACCTTAGACGGGTCACAATGGTTGTCACGGCGCAGACCGCCTATAATCTGGACAAGCTGGCCAAGCTTTCCGGCTGCGGGTACATCGGGCGGGTCGTGGACAAGCTGGTCAGGGAGAAGATGATAGAGCTGAGAGGAACGGATGGTGATAAATGAGTACATTCCCGGAAAGGTTGCAATGGCTTCGAGAGAAGCGGAGAGTGAAACGACACATATTTTCGGAGCTGTGCGGGCTTAATCACAATGCGATACGCAAGTACGAAAGAGGTGAAGCGATTCCAACCATGGATTCACTCTGGGCTATTGCGGATGAACTGGAAGTATCAACAGATTACCTGATGGGCAGAACGGATGACCCGTTTGTTTATAACCCTTCATCATCCCATAAAAAAATTTGATTTTTGCACTTTTAAGTGCAAAGCGTAGTAAGCATAATCGGTACAATCGGGGTACAGGCGGAAGTCTGTACCCCCCTTTCTTCTTCATCTCGTCGTAGAGCGCGACGAGGGTAAACGAAAGAAAGCTCACTGAG
>CAYWVC010000170.1:0-1231 GCA_964461635.1 uncultured Lachnospiraceae bacterium | reverse complement strand
AAGTCTACGTTGGTTCAGCTCATCCCTCGCCTGTACGATGTGACCGAGGGTACCCTCCGGGTCGGCGGCGTGGATGTGCGGGACTATGATCTGACCGTTCTGCGGGACAGCGTGGCCATGGTGCTCCAGAAGAACCTGCTCTTTGCGGGCAGTATCAAGGAGAACCTCCGCTGGGGCAACCCGAACGCGACCGACGAGGAAATCATGGAGGCCTGCAAACTGGCACAGGCGGATGAATTTATCCAGACCTTCCCGGACAAGTACGACACCCACATCGAGCAGGGCGGCTCGAATGTATCGGGCGGTCAGAAGCAGAGACTGTGCATCGCACGGGCACTGCTCAAGAAGCCCAAGATATTGATCTTGGATGACTCTACCTCGGCGGTGGACACCCGCACCGACGCGCTCATTCGCGCCGGATTTGCTTCCTATATTCCAGAGACCACCAAGATCATCATCGCACAGCGTATCTCCTCGGTGGAGAACGCCGATCTGATCCTTGTGCTGGACAACGGGCGGGTAGTGAGCATGGGCAAGCACGAAGAACTGCTGGCAAGCAGTGAGATATACCGTGAGGTCTACGAACAGCAGACGAAGGGAGGCGATCAGGATGAAGCGTAAGCAACAGAACGGAGGCACGGATATGCCGTCCGGGAGACCCCCAAAGCGCACCTTGAACACAAAAGTGTTGAAGCGTGCGGTCAAGATGCTCTTTGAGTGCTATCCCGTCATGGTGCCTGTATCGATTGCCTGTATCGTCTTTTCCGCCATCGTGGCGACCATCCCGGCCATCTTCCTCCAGCAGGTCACCGATGCCATTGACACCTGCCTAAAGAACGGTACGCCGTGGTCGGAGGCGCAGGGCATGATCATCCCGAAGGTGATGCTCTTGATCGGCTTTTATGTGCTCTCCATCATTGCGGTCACCATGGAGACTCAGCTGGCCGCCGTCATCACGCAGGGGTATCTCGGCAAGATGCGTAAGGCCATGTTCAACAAGATGCAGGATCTGCCCATCCGCTATTTCGATACCCACAAGCACGGCGACATCATGTCCTACTATACCAACGACATCGATACTCTCCGTCAGCTGGTCGGGCAGTCCTTGCCGACCCTGATCCGTGCGGGCACCATCGTGGTCGCGGTATTCTTCATCATGCTGTACTACAGTATGTGGCTGACCGGTATCCTTCTGTTGGGTGTTGTCGCCATGATCCTGATCTCCGGCAAG
>CAYWVC010000169.1:0-1233 GCA_964461635.1 uncultured Lachnospiraceae bacterium | reverse complement strand
CATCTTCAAGGAAGGCGAGGACCTGGCTCTGAACAAGCCGGTCTACCCCTCCTCCTCCACCCCCGAGGCCGGTTATCGCGGCTGGGGCTGGGCGGCCGACTTCATCAACAACGGCGTGAAGGGTCAGGGCTGGACATCGAATGTCAAGATCAACAACTCGCCGGATTCCACGGAATATACCATCATCGACCTGGGTGACATCTTTGCGGTAGAGCGCGTGGATGTCACGACCATGGGGGTCTTCCCGGAGGATTTCCGCATTGAGATGTCGCTGGATGGTCAGGAATGGACGGCCATCACTTCCGTGACGGGGGCCGAGGCACAGCCGGACGGCACCGAGCTGACCTATACACCGACCGACGGACAGCCGGTCGTGGGGCGTTTCCTGCGGTTCATCGCGACCAAACTCAGAGGTACGGCGGCAGACGGCTATATGCTCCAGCTGGGCAATATCTCGGCCTACGGAACTCCCGTCTGCGACACATCGGTGTTGACCGAGGCCATGCAGACCTACGCGGATGCGGGCTTTGACGTGTCGGCGGCGGAATATGCCGCTTGTCAAGCGGCACTGGAGCAGCAGTACCTGACCCAGTCCCAGGCGAATGCCTACGCTCGGGCACTGCTGGAACTGCTCCCGAAGGAGGAGGAGACCGAACCTGCGACCGAGCCGACTACCGAGCCTGTGACCGAGCCGACCACGGCGGCTCCCGATACCGATCGGGCTACCGAGCCCGTGTCGGACAGCGAGACCGTCTCGGCTACCGCGACCATCTTCGACAAGGAGAACAGCGGATGCGCCTCGGCGGTGTCGACCATGGCACTGCTCCTGTCGGTCGTTGCATTGCCGCTCCTGCGGAAGAAGGAGAAGATGATGTAACGGTATGGGATCATATCCCGACCCGATCTGTACAAGACCTGCGGGCGTTTTTCGGAACGTTCCGCAGGTTTTTTCTCGTCCGCCTTGACTTTTCCCTCCGTCTGTGGTATACTGACGATATTAGGAAGATTTGCCGCCCTTGGGGCGGGGAAGGGAGCCGCTGTGCACCTGCTGGAATACCTCTTGGATCACACCCCCCGTTTGGCCGAGCGGCCGTCGGTGTACGGGGGCTTTCATATCGGCGCGGTGGCGGTGGTGTTTGCACTGTTCCTATGCATGATCCTGTTTCGGCGGCACCTGTCCGCGTCCGAGACCGCCCTGCGCAGGGTATTGCGGGTCTTTGCGTTGGGGTTGTT
>CAYWVC010000168.1:0-1252 GCA_964461635.1 uncultured Lachnospiraceae bacterium | reverse complement strand
TCAGCAGCTCGTCCACCAGGGTGGTCTTGCCGTGGTCAACGTGGGCGATGATGGCGATATTACGAATATTTTCCTGAGATGCCATACTCTATGATCTCCTTAATAAAAATCTAAATAAAAAACGCTACAACAGAGAATAATATCACAGTATCGCACAAAATGCAACATTTTTTCTGGGAAATATCAGATATTTGAAAACATTCCGTAAACAATCCCCGAAAATGTTGAAATTCCCCACAAATGCAATATAATATATACTATCAATGCAATGCAAGGGGCGTTTCCGAATGGGAAAGATCAAGCAAGGACTCTATCGATTTATGAAAGGCCGATACGGCACAGATAAACTCAATACGGTAATTTTGATGACGGGGTTGATTTTCTGCCTGATCTCGCTGTTCCTGCAGGGCTGGGCAAATCTTCTGATGACCGTGATCTCTTACGTGTGCCTGTTTACCTCCCTGTTCCGCTGTCTGTCCCGCAACACCTATAAGCGCTATCAGGAAAATCGGAAATTTTTACTCACGCTGGAACGGGTCAAAGATCGGGAGCATAAATATTTCACCTGCCCGAATTGCCACCAGAGCGTGCGTGTGCCCAAAGGGAAGGGCAAGATCTCCATCTGCTGTCCCAAATGCCGAAATAAATTTATTAAGAAAACCTGATAAATTTTCCATTTGAAAACATGGTGTAATCATGCTATAATCGTGGCAGAAACCATAGTAAAGGAGAAAATTTATGCACAACTACGAACTTCTTATTGAATATATCAATCCCTGCGGCGGCGAAAAACACGCCGTAAAAGAATTTTTGGAAGTAGATGCCGCCAGCCCCGAAGCTTACGTGTCCGAAAACGGCCAATACCCCGTGCTGGACATCGGTGCCACCCCCGACGGCGACGTGATCATCACCACCGGCGACGGCAAGGGGCGCATGATCCGCTACACGTTTACGGAGTGATCCATGGAAAATCAACTCAAAGGCGGATTTTCCACCCTGGTATACGCCCAGGAAGAATGTGACGTCTATTGCCCCATTTGTCACAAAGTCCTTCACGTGGAAAAAGGCCAGGTCATCCCCCGTTGTTGTGGAAAACCTATGGAAAAAATGTAATTTTCCCCATAAAATCAGCCTCTGACAGCAATGTCAGAGGCTTTTGTTTTGGAACCGAACGGTGGGGATATATCCCCGTACCGCCCCGTAGGGTGGAGGCCGTGCCTCCACCTTGGCTTCTCCCGAGGAGAAGCTGTCA
>CAYWVC010000167.1:0-1270 GCA_964461635.1 uncultured Lachnospiraceae bacterium | reverse complement strand
ATTTTGAAAAGTGCTTGACTTTTGAGAGTTTTCAAAGTATAATTTGGTTAGCGAGGTGCAAAATGATAGCAAGAGAAAGATATATAAATCAATTAAAATCATATAAAGATATGCAACTAATAAAGGTTATCACGGGAATAAGGCGATGCGGAAAGTCCACCCTTCTAAAAATGTATAAGGACGAACTAATAAAGGGCGGTGTTGACGACAAACAAATAACCTTTATAAACCTTGAAGAAAAAGAAAACGAGACCCTAAAAGACGTAAATGCGTTGTACGATTTTCTAAAATCAAGGCTTGTTTCTGGCAAAATGAACTATATTTTTATAGACGAAATCCAAGAGTGCACAAACTTCCAAGTTGCCGTAGACAGCTTGTTTGTAAAAGACAATGTGGACATCTATATAACCGGCTCAAACGCTCATATGCTCTCGGGCGAACTTGCAACACTTCTTTCGGGAAGATATGTAACAATAGAGGTTCTTCCATTGTCCTTTAGGGAGTATCTAAACGCCGTTGGAGAAGACAATATCGAGAAAAAATATAGGGATTATCTAAGATTTGGGGCTTTCCCATTTGTTTTGCAATTTAAAGGAAATGAAGAACAAATAAGAAATTATTTGGACGGGCTATATAACACAATTTTCAAAAAGGACATCGTTAGAAGAAACAAAATTTCAAACGAAGACGCACTTGAAAATGTAACCAAATTTATTTTTGACAACATTGGAAACCTAACCACAAGCAAAAAAATAAGCGACACCCTAACTTCAAACAACCAAAAAGTATCCCAACCAACGGTGGAAGGCTATCTAAAAGCACTAGTGGACAGTTACTTTGTGTATAAAGTTACACGCTTTGATGTAAAAGGCAAGCAACACCTAAAGTCTATGGCAAAATATTATGTTACAGATATGGGACTTAGGAACTATCTGCTTGGTTACAAAAACACCGACAGAGGTTTTATGCTTGAAAACATCGTTTTCCTTGAACTAATTAGGCGTGAATACAAAGTGTTTATTGGCAAGGTCGACACAAGCGAAATAGATTTTGTGGCACAAAAGGGCAATGACACAACATACATCCAAGTTGCCGAAAGCATACAAGACCCAAAAACATTTGAAAGAGAACTAAACCCACTAAGGTCAGTAAAAGACTATAACAAAAGAGTAATAATAACAACCGATTATGATATAAATGAGTCTTATGACGGAATAAAACACCTAAATATCTTCGATTTTTTACTTGAAGAAAAGGATTTTTAATAATT
>CAYWVC010000166.1:0-1283 GCA_964461635.1 uncultured Lachnospiraceae bacterium | reverse complement strand
GCAAGTCGTACGTACGGCGTATACGGCATTACCCGTAAAGTTAGGCAAACTGTCACCGTTTTCGCCGAGGGTTTGCTTCCAAGTTCCGTTGTTTTTACTTTCGTTTAATAGGTATGCGACTTCGCCGCTTTTAAATTCGTCGGCGGATTTTTGAGTCATACCGCTCTTCGTATTAACGTTTAACGGGTTTATATAATAACAATTTATAAGCGTCGCTTTGTTTCTTACTATAGTCTCGCCGCTGTTGTCCGCAACAAGGGTAAACGTCGCCGCAGAGTAAGAATTTTTTATCGTGGTGTTTGTCGACGAATACCCTACGATGCCGCCGCAAAATTTAGTCTTTTCGCCGTTTATCTCGCCGCTGAATCCGCAGTTGGTAACGTTAACGTACCCCCCCCCCGCAACGGCGATTAAACCGCCGTGCGTTCCGTCGCCGTCGACGGTGGAAGTTATAACGACGTCGCTTAAACAGTTTTCAAGAGTTGCGCCCACGCCTTCCACGATTCCGATAATGCTTGCCGCAAATTTTTCGGAAGTTGTGATTTTACCGTGTACCGTAAGATTTTTAACGGTTCCGCCGTTAACGTATGCAAACGGTGCGGCGCCCTCCGTGGTAGACGCGATTTCCACTTTAAGCGACTTAAAGTTTCCGTCGAAAGTGCCTTTATAAGGGTTTTCCTTATTGTTACCGATGGCAAGCGCAACTTTAGAAGCGTCTATATCTTCGGTAAGTTTGCCGTTTATCGTGCCTTCGCCGCCGTTTACTTTTGCGGCAAACCACATAAGCTGACCGACGTTTGCTATTTCGTAAACGCCGTTATTATCGGTCGCCGCTTGGTAGTGACTGCTATCCGCCGTGCAAATGCCGTTTTCGTACGTGCCCGTACATTCGTTAGCGATGCAATTGTTTTCGCCTTCCGCCGAAACGTCGGTTACGCCGAAAAAGGGGAAACAGCACGCAACCATCGCGCAAACGAGCAAAGCGATTATTAAAAGTTTGGAATTCTTTACGTTTTTAACTTTGTTTTTCATTTTTAATATCTCCTTAAATCTTTTTTAGGGAAATGCTTAGTTTTATACTATTTATTTTCGTCCATAGGTAAATCGAGCCCGGGCGTTTGGTCCTTGGGCGCGCCGTCGATTGTTTGTTGACAACCTTCGTGGTCGCAAACGTAATCGCTGTCGGTATCGGCGTGGGCTTCTTGCGCCGCGCGAATCGTTTCGCCGCACGAAGAACATTTTACTTCGGTCAAACAGTTTCCGTCGTCTTTACCGCTATGTCC
>CAYWVC010000165.1:0-1294 GCA_964461635.1 uncultured Lachnospiraceae bacterium | reverse complement strand
TTGTTGTGAATAAACTAACCGATTTGCCTCGAATCCCGGAAAAATCGAATCCCTCCGGCATAATACCCCCCCTAAAAGCTGCAGTGAAAGTCTCCAACCTCGCACGGCAACTTTGCCGCTTGCAGTGAATGAAATTTTTATTGCCGCACACCCGATTACCCACCTAACCCCCACGGAGTTTGAGCAACGCACTAACGGAAACATTTGTCCGAAAAACAACCGACGTACCGCAAATTTCACTACTGTTGCGACATTCTCGACTGCCCACTAACCCGTAGGGGCGACCTGTGGTCGCCCGTGGTGATTTTGAAATTTGCAGTGAACCAAATCTCCGTTGCCTAAAGTTCGGTTTACAGAAAGGCTCGCCCTTAGGGAGAGCTGTCAGCCCTTGGGCTGACTGAGAGGGACGTGCTGCTGTTACTTTTCCCACTAAATTCACCTAATTCTGCGGAGATTTAGTGAGCGTTCCCCCATAAACGACTGCTCGCAGAATTATTATCATCGCATCGCAAATGTTGCATCAATTAAATTCTTATTGCTATCTCGTCGTAGGGCGGGGGGCTTGCTCCCGCCGATTTTTGTTGAAGTTACTTTGATTTTGTAGCGGGCGACCACAGGTGCGCCCCTACGGAGTTTGAGCGACGCACGAACAAAAATAGTTTGCCCGAAAAACAATCGACGCACCGAAAATTTTACTACCGTTGCCGCATGCCGACTCCCCACCCAACCCGTAGGGGCGACCTGTGGTCGCCCGTGGTGGCTTTGGAGTTTGCATTGAATTAAATTTCTACCGTTTTTTTGTAGGGCGGGGGCTTGCTCCCGCCGGATTCAAAATAAAACTAAATTTATAAAACGATAAACATTTAACTTTACGCTCGTGCCAATGTTAGTTTGAATTGAAAATCGGCGGGAGCAAGCCCCCGCCCTACGATGAAACGCAGTACAAATTTCGTTCAATGCCAAATTTATGGTGCGATGATAACAATTCTGCGAGCACTCTTTTTGTGGGTGCGGTCGTTAAATCTCCGCAGAATTAGGTGGATTTCGTGGGAAAAGTAACAAAATGAAGTCCCTCTCAGTCAGCCCAAGGGCTGACAGCTCTCCCTAAGGGCGAGCCTTTCTTAAGTTCGAGCTTTTGAAAACGGAGATTTGGTTCACCGCAAACTCCAAAGCCACCACGGGCGACCACAGGTACGCCCCTACGGGGTGGGTAATCGAGCGTGCGGCAACGGCGGCGAAGTTTGATTAAAAGCAGAGTGCGGATGTTAAATTCCGCACCCCTACCTCGAATATC
>CAYWVC010000164.1:0-1317 GCA_964461635.1 uncultured Lachnospiraceae bacterium | reverse complement strand
TCTCCACCGTCCCGGCGAAGTAGATCTCCTTCAACGAGGTGCATCCCTTAAACGGATTTTGACCGATCTCTTCAATCTCCGTTGAAGATATAACGAGCTTAGTCAGCCCGTCACAGTTCGCAAACGCAAAAACATCAATGCTCTTAAGTGCACGCGGCAGTATTATCGTCTTTAGCGCAGTTTTAGAAAAAGCATTTATGCCGATCTCGGTTACCTTGCTCGGTATAGTAATATTTTCAAGCGCACTGCAACTATAAAAAGTATCTTCCGGAATGCTCTCAAGATCCGATGGCAAATCAATATGTGACAGCGAACTGCAGTTTTCAAAAATCGAATCGCCAAACAGCTTAACCCCGTCCGGAATCGATACTGATTCTAATTTGTCCTGACCTATGAATGCGCCTGCAACGATGCCGGTCACATTGGACGCAATTTGAAGTTCACCCGTCAATTCGCCCTTGTATCTGTATATAACGTTGCCAAGCATCACAAATCCATCCGGTTGCGTACGGTACCAAGGAATATGTTCCTTCCATATCTTTCCTACATAATCCGGACTCCAGTTGTCGGATACTTCTATTGTGAGTAAGGACACACAATCGCCAAATACGTTATCATCTAAAACACGCACCGACTCGGGAATGTTTATAGAGTTAAGTGCTTTGAGTCTATAAAAAGCAGATATACCGATCTCTTCGATAGTATCAGGCAAAACGATATCCGTAACTGTGAGGTTGTCATATGGGCTTTCGAGTGTGCTTACGTCGTCCTTCTTAACACACACAAAGGCTGATTGACCGATCCGTGTTACGGGCAAACCGTTAAAGGATTCGGGAACGATGACCTTTCCGCTCGCATTAATTACCTTTGTTAATTCATAGCTTTTACCGTCCTCACGTAAAGTAAAGGTAAATTCACCATTATTCGTAATATCCACGGGCGTATTATTATTTACTGTATAAGTGTATAGGGCATAATCCGAATCCGTATATTTTTCACCGTATCCAACGGCTTTAATTTTAATTTCATACTCTTCCGCTTCGGTAAGCCCGGAAAGAGCATAAAATGTGTCGAAAATGCGGTATTCATTGCCGTTTATAACGATTATATATCCGTTTGCGTTGTCAACGTTGCTCCAAGAGAGGACGCCGTTCTCAACGGTAATATCCGAGGGAGCTGTCAGCTGAACCGGCGTCGTATCCGCGGGCTCCCCCGTTGTGCCCGCCGGCTCTGTCGGTTGATCGTTTACACAGCCCGCGAGGATCATTGACGATAATATAAGTATACTTAAGCACAGGATTGTCCAAAACCGTTTCA
>CAYWVC010000163.1:0-1318 GCA_964461635.1 uncultured Lachnospiraceae bacterium | reverse complement strand
AGGACGGAATTTGTTTTACTCTCAAAGCAAATATGGGTACTTGGTACGACCGTGTGCCGATTATCAGAGATGATTTCGGTATCAGAACGATAACGCCGAAAGAATGTCTTGCTTTGCAAGGTTTTCCGCCGTCATTCGACTTTCCGGATATGCCGATAAAAAGTATGTATAAACAGTGCGGAAATACGGTAGTTGTGCCGGTTGTTGAAAAAATAACTAGTAATATTAAAACTTCACTTTATGAACAATACTTTTTCAATTGATATTAATTCATCTTGAGTCTAAAACCAAATGCAATGCATTTGATAAGATAATTTTCAATTAGATCGCCCTAAAGAAGTTGAAATACCCGATTGAATATAAATGGATTGCTATATAAATTTTTAATCATAGTAATCAAATATAAAGGAGAAAACATATGAACCCACTTTCAGATATAGCTATTGCAAGAATATTCAAAAAATCTACACGCAATTCCAATTTAATAGGAACAAATGAAGGAATTACAATCGAATACAAGGAATCATTTGGTTGGAAAAGTCTCAGTGATTATCTGAAAGCAATGGCTTCTTTCGCAAATCGTGAAGGCGGTTATATAATATTTGGCGTTAAAGATAAACCTCACGAATTACTCGGATTACAAGGTCAAGCCTTAGAGCGATTTACAAGTATCGATAACCAAGAATGGACAACCAATCTGAAAGAGTGCTTTGCTCCGGAAATAGTATGGGAGAAAACAATATATGTTTTTGAAGAGAAAAAATATGGTATCATTTATACATATTCCGCAAAAGAAAAACCTATTATTTGCAAAAAAGATGCTGATGAATTACGGAAAGCCGCAATTTATTATAGATACAATTCTCAGAATTCTGAAATTGATTATCCAGAATTACACTCTATCATCGAATACGAAAAACAAAAGATTAACGATCAATGGATGAAAACTATACGCCAAATTGGTGATACAGGCATAGCAAAAACCGCAATATTGAATTTAAAAAGCGGAAAAATGACAGGGACCAATACTACTTTATACATAGACGAGAATCTATTAAATGATATAGAGTTTGTCCAAGAAGGATCTTTTGTAGAAACCGGTGGAAACCCTGCATTAAAAGTTGTGGGACAAGTTCAAACTGTAGTCGGTGCTCAACGAGTTGTTGTAGAGCAAGAATGCAACAAAGCTATCAATGCAGACGAAATAATAAAAGGATTTATAACGCAAGAAAATGTTAATAATCCTTTAGAATTCATAAAACAAATTTGTTATCAAAGTACAGGTAATATGCCAGTCTATTATTATCTATCGCTTGCA
>CAYWVC010000162.1:0-1321 GCA_964461635.1 uncultured Lachnospiraceae bacterium | reverse complement strand
GTAACTATTGCAACGGGTATTATTTCTGCTTTTACAGGAAAAAAAGTTGACCATAACGTAGGTATGACTGGTGAAATTACTTTAAGAGGTAGAGTGCTACCAATTGGTGGTTTACGTGAGAAGTCAATTGCTGCTCATCGAAGTGGTCTTAAAACAATTCTAATTCCTAAAAATAATGTAAAAGATTTAGAAGAAATTCCAACAAGTGTAAAAAATAGTTTAAATATTATACCTATTGAAACTATAGATGATGTAGTAAAACATGCAATAAGTGATAAAAAAGTAAAATAATTATTAAATTACTAGAATTATTTTTCAAATTATGCTATAATAAACGAAGTAGTATTGAATATATAGAAAAATAATGTAGAATGTAAGGAGGCCACATATTATGCAATGGTTCGATTATTTATTATTAGTTATATCTTTATTTTTGATTATGATAATTGTTTTACAAACTTCTAAAGAAAATGCCACTAGTGCTTTTTCTGGTGAAAAATCTTCTGTTCAAAAACAAAGAGGAGCTGAAAAAGTAATTAACAATATAACAACTGTGCTTTCAATAGCTTTCTTTATTGTAGCTATTTTGGCTGTTGTATTAAGGTAATTAAAAATAAGAGGGCTATTATTAATAGTCCTTTTTGTTTTCTAAATAGGAGAAATAATATGCGTGAAGAATTATTAAAATTAATACAATGTGAAACATATCATCCAATGACTGCTAATCAAATATTTCAAACACTAGGGTTAAAAACCAGCAAAGATTTTACTTTTTTATTGAAAAGTTTAAATCAACTAGAAGATGAAGGATTAATTGTTCATAATAATAAAGGAGAATATGTGTCTATAGATAAACTAAATTTTACGAGGGGAATAATAGATGTAAAAGATGGTGGATATGCTTTTGTTGATACTGATCTTGGGGGTATTTTTATTAAAGCCGATAATATCAATGGTGCAATTACATACGATGAAGTATTAGTAGAATACTATTTAGATAAGTTAGGTAGATATGAAGGAAAAATCATAAAAATAATAAAACGTAATACTAAAGTTATTATTGGACCAGTATCTATGCTAAAACAAAAAATGGTTGTAAGAAGCGTTGATTCTAAAATAAAGATATTAGTATTTATTAAAGATAAAGGCAGTATAAAAGCAAGAGTAAATGATATTGTTAAAGTAGAAATTACTGAATATTTTCCTAACATGACTGCAGATGGTAAAATTATAGAAGTGTATGGTAATAAATATACTCCAGGTTTGGATATTACTAGTAGAGTTCTATCAAGTGGAGTACCTGTTGAATTTCCTAAAGAAG
>CAYWVC010000161.1:0-1327 GCA_964461635.1 uncultured Lachnospiraceae bacterium | reverse complement strand
TTATAGAAGAAGAATACTATAACGGAAAATCAATAAAAAAACTAATATTTTTAGTGGCGTTTACAGCCATATTATTAATAACAACAACATATGCATGGTTTTCAACACAAAGAAATGTAGTGTTATCTGGACTAAAAGGAGAGGTAAATGTAGCTGAAGGATTGCAAATGTCATTAGATGCAAAACATTGGTTAAATACAATAAATTTTGAAGATTTTCTTCAAACAAGTGCAACATCATGGACTGTAAAAAGTGGAGTGGAAACAACCTATCTAGATGCAGGAAAAACGTTCCAAAATCCGGCAGAAGGAGTTACAAATATAGTACCAGAAGAATATTTACCAGTATCAACAACAGGGGGAGTAAATGAAGGAATAGGAAAAAGTGGATTGGTAATGTATGGAGGAACATATACAGATAGTGAAGGATTAAAAGGAATAGATATATTACCAGAGGAAAAAGAATCAGGATATTTTGCATTTGACTTATATTTAATGAACACATCAAAAGAAGAAATAGTAGCAGATGATTTACAATTAGATGCAATATCAGATGTATTTGGAACAAATGAAGCGACGGGAATCCAAAATACAGTAAGAGTAGGAATAGCATTATATGAAAATGGAACAATCCCAGAAGGTGAAACAGAACATCCAATGAAAATAGGGCAAACAACAGAGCCAACACAAGCAGAAATTATAGCAGGAACATCAACAGGAAAAAATATAGTAGATGTAGCAATATGGGAGCCAAATGCAGATAGACACGTAGACACAATAGTAAATTCAAGTGTAAACTCATTAAAGTTAACACCAACAGATAATACATTATATGGATTATCTGCAAATGCAGCAGGAATATCAAAATTTGCAGATGGGAACATGTTACCAACATATGCATTAACAGCAGCAAGCAAAACAGCAGGAAGTATATCAGATGCATATGATTGGAAAACACCATCAGCAGGGTTAACAAAACAAGTAGTAACAGCAACAAAAGATGAAGTAAGAACAAAATCAATAGATTTAATGAGCGTAAAAGATGGAACAACACCAATATCAATAATAGCAAATCAATATCAAAAAATAAGAGTATATGTATGGATAGAAGGACAAGATCCAGACTGTATAAATTATGCATCATTAGGACAAGGAGTAATATTAAATTTAGGAATATCAAAGAAATCATCTGATGAAGATGATACAGAAGAAGTGGCAACAACAACAGCAGGAACATATTTACCAACAGGATTTAGTCAAGTAGCAGGAACAACAATAGAAAACGGATTAACAATACAAGATAGAAGTGGAAATCAATATGTATGGGT
>CAYWVC010000160.1:0-1329 GCA_964461635.1 uncultured Lachnospiraceae bacterium | reverse complement strand
GAGCGGCGCTCAAACTCATTTTCGGGTCTTGGAGTCGGCAGGGTCATCGCGAATATCGAATCGAATCTGCGCGACAGCAGTCGCTGACGTCCCTCCGGCGCGCGGGATGGCTTGGTCACTATCACGGGCTCGGATTTTTTAACGCCGTGAAGGAACTCCCGTCCCCTTTTGTCGGCGGCAAGCAAGGTCGTGTACTGCGGCAGGGCGCTCAGATCGCAAGGGGCTGTTCCGGTGACGGAGAAGAAGGCTGCGCGCCTGATTCTTGATTCGGTGTAGGGCTCGGTGTGTGCATTCTCAAAAAAGCCTTCGAGGCTCACACTGTCCCTCGCCGCCTGCCTCAGACGGTAGGCGACACCTCCGCCGCATTCCGCCCATTCCGCGGCGCTCCCGTCGTCGGCACCAAGGCGAAAGTGTCCGAGAACGGCTCCCGCAGCCCGCTCGGGGACCGTGGGAAAGAGCCCGTCGGCGGCGGCTCGGCGAAAGAGCTCTGCCGAGCCCTCGGGCATAAATTCGTAAACTCTCTCAACGTCACCGGAGGCGATCAGTCGCCTCAGTGCCGTCGCGGAGGGATATTCGCCGTCGGTCACTTCTTCGTCGCGGTACCCCGAGCCGCAACGCCGTATAAGAGTCAGCGGCGTCTTGATCTTCAGCTTTTCCTTCGCCCGAATATATGCGATCCCAAGCAGATCGTTTGACCCGCCCGGAAGCTCCTCGCCCGCCACGCCCCGGAAGGCATCGAGCGTAGCGCGCATTGCGCCCTTTGTCTTTGCCGCTTCGTATCCGAAGGCGAGCCCGTATTCGGGTGAATCAAGGACCTCAGCCGCCCGAGTGAGGCGATCCATACTCCCGCACTCACTGCCGAAGTTTATCTCGTCCACACCGATCTTGGCGAGGATCCATACCGCGGCGTTGGCAAAATATTCGGAGCTACTCATACAGTACGGGAACGGCAGCTCGAGCACGAGATCGGCGCCCGCACGTAACGCGGCAGAGGCGCGGGTGTACTTGTCGGCGCAGGCAAAGGAGCCGCGCTGAACGGCATTTCCGCTCATAACGCAAACGACGGTGTCGATACCGCGCCGCCTCAGCTCGGCGATCTGCCGCCCGTGCCCCTTGTGTATCGGATTGTATTCGCAAATTATTCCGGCAGAACGCATAAAATCCCCCCCGTTTTCTCCGCCGCCTTCGGCGGCGTAAATGCTTCCGCGTACATTATACCACACGGATCGAAAAGAAAGGCGGAAATTAAGGAAATTTTTTAGAAACCGTTTAGTGCTTAGAAAAAATACGAGAGCGTGGGGGAACCTTCTTTTAAGAAGGTTCCCCCAC
>CAYWVC010000159.1:0-1338 GCA_964461635.1 uncultured Lachnospiraceae bacterium | reverse complement strand
ATGTGTCATCCGAGCGATGCTCATCAAAACAGAAAGTTTATTCCTCAATGGAATATGTGGTACGTTCTTGAAGTTTGCGAATATCTTGATGAGCGCAGACCCGATATAGATAAGGAGATATTCAGACCATCCGTTATGGGGGTGCTGGATTTCCTTGCACAATATGAAAATCCCGACGGCTTGCTTGAAGATCTTCCTTCTTGGAATTTCGTTGAGTGGTCGGATGCCAACTCTTGGACGCAGAATGTCAACTATCCGACGAACTTTCTTTATGCGGCTGTGCTGTCCTCGGCGGCAAAGACCTTTTCGCGCCCCGAGCTTTTGACAAGAGCCGAAAGAGTACGTAAAAAAACGGCGGAGCTTTCGTATAACGGCGAGGTATTTGTTGATCACGCCGTCAGAGAGGCTGACGGATCGCTTGTAAATCAAAAGCATATCTCCGAGGCGTGTCAATACTATGCTATACTGTATGGCGGTATTGACCTTGATGCGCCGGAATATCAGAGGTTAAAGAGTTATGTGATAGATGATTTCAAAGACTTTGATCCCGGTGATAACAAATTCTGCCCGAAGAATGCCTTTATAGGACTTTATCTGCGAATGAATGTCCTTATGAATATGAAGGACAGCGAGCTTTTGGCTAAAAATCTTGAGGCGCTTTTCCTACATATGAGCCGCACGACGGGTACCTTATGGGAATACAAGGACGGAGCGGGAAGTCTTGACCACGGCTTTGCCTCATACGTCGCTCTTACTATTCCTCTTGCAGATGCCGCATCGGAGCGGATGAGCGAGTAATACGTTTCGGGACGCTTCCCATCGTTGCCGCTTTTGTGTTGTTAAAAACGTGACGCTGTCTTGACATATAAAAATCCCCTCGGTGAAGAGGACGGAAAGCAACCTGCTTTAGCACGTCTTTACACTCTGAGGGGACGATTTTATTTTATATTTGATTTTTATTCAAGGATCGCCTCATACGAAGCGATCCTTATTTTATTGCACAGAATGTCGGTAAGTTGACGACATAAAGAGTGCATCAACTCCGATCGCAAATTATTTGATCACTTGTTTTTTGATGAGGGAAAATACAACGCATACAATCCACAACCGACATCTACGCTGTCTTGGCGGTAAGTGTAGACTTCATACTCTACAAATTCCCCGGTGATCATATCGTACATCTTGCAGTCTAACAGCGCGACGACGAGAGTTTTATCAAATTCCCATTCGCAGCTGACTCCTCTGAAGGATTGAACATAGTAAGCATTTGACACGGCACCGTCTACACTGATCTTATAACCAAGCACCTGTGCCATTGTATTTGCCTCATAGACCATA
>CAYWVC010000158.1:0-1348 GCA_964461635.1 uncultured Lachnospiraceae bacterium | reverse complement strand
GCAGAGGATCTGGAAAAGTCGCTTGACGGTCTGTATTGGACATTTACCTGCAACGGTGAGAAAGCCTATTTCCGTCTTGCTCAAAATACGGATGATGGCACATTCCATATGTACTTGGTTATCGGAGACGAGACCCTCACGTTGACTTCGATCTATTGATTTTCCTATGAGCATCAATGAGCCGGAGCAAGCCCCCCGAGGGCTTCTCCGACCCATTGATGCATTGGCATTTTTAAGAAAGGTTCGCAGATCATGGCAGATCGGAATAATTTTGAAAAATTTAGGAGACGAGCACGGCGAGACCGCTGTATCAAGAGCGGTATCATCGGTATTTCGGCGGCGGCTCTGGCGGTCGGCGGGATATTGCTGGCTTCCAAGTGGTTCGGCTTCCCGACGGTGTACAGTGTCGTAGGGCTGGGTGCTCTGCCTCTTGGCGCGTTGATCGCGGCTATCCTCCTGCGGTTCGGTGACAGGCGGCTGGCACGGCGCATGGATGACGAGCTGACATTGAACGAGCGGGTGCAGACCATGCTGACCTTCGCGGATAGCGATGATTGCATCCCGCAGTTGCAACGCGCGGACACCGAGGCGCGGCTGGCGGCTATTCCGACACGGCGGTTAGCCTTTTCGGGGCTTTGGCTGTATCTGCTGTTGCCGGTGCTGACCATAGCTCTTTTGGTGGGTGCCATTCTGATGCCCGCCCGCGCCGAGAACAGCCCGATGCCTACCCCCGATGGGGGGGAGACCGAGACCCAGTCCCCGCCGCGTGAGATCACCGACTGGGAGTGGAAGGCTCTGGACGAGCTGATCGTGTATGTGCAGACCTCCGGTGCGGATGCCGAGATCATGAAGCCCCGCACCGTTACGGCACTGGAAAGCCTGCGGACGCTGTTGCAGAACGGCGTGTCCGAGGAGAGCTTCCCGAGTATCGTCGGTGTGACCGTCACCGAGATCAACAACAGCGAGGTGGATGCCAACGCAAGCCCCGAGCTGTCGGATCGGCAGAAGGAGATCAACTCCGAGGTGGCGCGGTATACCGTCACCAAGCTGTACGAGATATTCGGCTTGATACAGCAGGAGGAGTCGAACGATCCCGAACAGGGTCGGGAGGAAGAGAAGGATCCGAACCAGAGCTGGAACGGAACCGGCGACGTGGTCATGGGTGCCGACGAGAAGCTGTTTGACGCGGATCGGGGCTATGTATCCTACCCGGACGTGATCAACTCCTACTACGGGGAGATCAACAAGGCGTTTCGCGAGGGTGCGCTCTCCGAGGAGGAGTGGTACGAGTTTATCATGACCTACTTCAAGTACCTGTACGGTACCGAGCAGGAGTAAGCAACATATA
>CAYWVC010000157.1:0-1382 GCA_964461635.1 uncultured Lachnospiraceae bacterium | reverse complement strand
TCGGCGCGGTCGGTCATGGACAGCGGCAGGCTGTTGCAGACCAGATTGCGGTGTCCCGCCACACGCAAGACGGGAAAGGCCGCTCCCGTGCGGTCGTACAGCCGTGCGCTGTCCCGCCCACAGGCGGCACAGGCCTCGCCCGAGGCACCGTCCGGTTTTCTCGGATTGGCCGACCCGGGGTACAGCTCTCGTATCGCACATTTCTCCAGCAACATCAAGGGAAGTCTTCCGTACACCACCACGGCGGCGCGACCGTCTCGACAGAGGTCACGCAGGCGAGGCAAAGTCAACTCGGGGGACAGGAGCAGCGTCTCCGGCTCCCGCCCTGTAGTCTCCCGGCAGAGGTCGAGCTGGGTCAGCAGGGCGGGGCGGTTGGTGATGTTCAGCCGCAAGTCGCCGTACAGGCGCACATCCGAGGCAAGACCCACCTCATCCAACACCTCCCGCACCAACTCCCAGTGCCCGGGATTGCCCACCAGCAGGGCGCGAACCCCCGCCCGCAGTGCCGCCGTCAGTGCCCCGCGCACCCCATCCGCTTCCCGGTCGAACAGGACAGGGGGCAGTGCGACCCCCAGCCGTCCCTGCGGCACCCGCTCCACCGCCGCTGTGTACTCCTCAAGCGGCAGAAAGCAGACATCGAAAAAGTCTGCGGCCATCGGCGTGATCTGGGCGGCGCGATGAAAGAGAGCCGTGTTGGTCGGGTGGGAAGGAGCATAGCCGCCTAATGCCATATCGGCTGTCAGAGTTGGGATGGCGGTGTACGGGAGAGCATCCCGTGTCCGATCCGGCATAGCCGTCAGTCGTACGGCGGTCAAGGCCTCCAGCCCCGCCCGCCGCAGAGCATTGAGTCGCGAGGGGGGCAGGGTCAGTCCGTCCTCTGCCATCACCCGACAGCTCCCGGTCGGAAGGCTGTAGGGTGTCCCGCCTGTGCGGGACAGCTGTCGCTCAACCGGCTCGACGGTCAGGGTACGCGCCGAGTCCTCGGTTTGGGTCGGCGGCTCCTCCTGCGTGACCGTCACGGTGAGCATACGCGCCGCCTCCGCGCCTTGCCGCCACAGGGGAGCCGACAGGGAGAGGGCAGGTGGCTCCCCATCCTTAAGGGTCAGCTCAGCCGCCAGCGGCAGTCGTCCCGCCGCCCGTGCAGGGTTCAGCTCAGCCGCCACCTGCTTCTCGGCGGCGGTTGTCCGTTCCTTATCGGCCTCGGAGCGAACCCCGCTCATGCGGTGGTCGATCCGCCCGGTGAAATATCCGTCGGTAAAGCCACCTCGGGAGAACAGTGCCGCCAGGTGCTCCTGCTCCTCGACCGTCGCGGCGCGGCCTTCGTCCAGCAGTCGGCGGAACACCCGCACCACCCCGCCGACATAGGCGGGGCTTTTCATGCG
>CAYWVC010000156.1:0-1423 GCA_964461635.1 uncultured Lachnospiraceae bacterium | reverse complement strand
CCAGAACTCTTCCCAAGCTCTTTTTCACGATTCATCCTCCTGATGGTTGTAATGATCCGGTCTCTGATTCCGGTATCGAGTGTGCAGACAAGGACCGAGCGTCGAATGAAATTCCCGCCCCGCGCCTCGTGTCTGCATATATGTCAAGTGTGTTCTGCCGCAGGGAACACCCCGGGCTCGGCACACAATAGGTCATCCTACATTATACACCATTTATTCCATCTTGTAAAGTGACGATTTTGTAAAATTATTCGGAAAGATTTCCGATATATTCAGTCATTTATATCTTTTTTTTCGACTTTCCCGTATGCTGAGGCAACGAACCGCCGCCCCCGGTCGGATACCCGACCGGGGGCGATCATAATGATATTAGGGAACCGCCCGGCGGTTGCTTTTTCATGCTGAATGCGTCATTTCTTCCAAGTCCCCGGCATGAGCAGTGCCAGCATGGGGAACAGCTCCAGCCGCCCCGCCAGCATATCAAAGATCAGCACCAGTTTGGAGAGAGGGGAGAACAGCCCGAAGTGGCCGGCAGGTCCCACCCGCGACAGCCCGGGACCGATGTTGTTGATGGTAGCGGTCACGGCTGAAAAGTTGGTCAGGAAGTCCAAATCGTCCAGTGAAATGATCAGCAACGACCCGGCAAAGAGCAGGATGTATGCTAACATAAACACATTGGTGGTGTGGATCACATCCGCATCCACCGCGTGCCCGTCCATGCTGATCTTGCGGACACGATGCGGGTGTACCAGTCTGTCCAGCTCCCGCCGAATACTCTTAAAAACTAAGAGGATGCGGGAGACCTTAATGCCGCCGCCGGTACTGCCCGCACAGGCTCCGATGAACATGACCCCCAGCAGGATGGTCTGGGAGAGGGCAGGCCATGAGCCGAAATCCGCCGTTGCATAGCCCGTCGTGGAGATCACGGAGGCCACCGAGAAGGCGGCGTGGTGGAAGGCACCGTAACCGGTGAAGGTCTCCCCCGTGACGGAGTTGATCACATCGTTCAGGCGCAGGTCAAGGGTGATGACCGCGACCGCCGCCGCCACGATGAGCAGGAAAGCACGCACCTCGGAATTGAAAGCATCCTTGAGCCGCCCCAGAAGCAGGAGGTAGTAGCAGCTGAAATTGATGGAGAACAGCAGCATGAATACCGTCACGACGGTCTGTATGTAGCCCGAGTAGCCCGCCATGCCGTCGTTGCGGATGCTAAAGCCGCCGGTACCCGCCGTCCCGAAGGAGATGTTCAGCGCGTCGAACACGCTTATGCCACCGCAGAGCAGAAAGATGAGCTCCACAACGGTCAGCACAAGGTAGATGGCATACAGGATCATAGCGGTCGTGCGCACACGAGGTACCAGCTTGGAGACCGACGGGCCGGGGCTCTCGGCCTTCATGATGTGCATATTCTGCCCGCCTGCGA
>CAYWVC010000155.1:0-1465 GCA_964461635.1 uncultured Lachnospiraceae bacterium | reverse complement strand
TAAAAGAGTATTATGATGGTCAAATACCATTTATCCGTTCTGCTGAAATCAATAGCGAAACAACTGAACTTTTTATATCCGAAAAAGGTCTAAATAGTTCTTCGGCACGACTTGTTTCAAAAGGGGAAATTCTCTATGCATTATATGGTGCTACGAGTGGCGAAGTAGGTCGTGCAAGGCTAAATGGTGCGATAAATCAGGCTATTTTAGCAATTAAGCCGATGGCTAACTACGATGTAGAATATCTCACACAATGGTTACGAAAGAACAAGCAAAACATTGTTGAAACGTATTTGCAAGGAGGGCAAGGTAATTTATCTGGTACAATCGTCAAGAACTTGATTATAGATTTTCCAGCCTATAACGAGCAACAGATAATAGGACAATACTTTGCAAACCTTGACCGCCTTATCACCCTTCATCAACGTGAGCCATTTACAAATTTAATTTAGCATAATGTTGATAATGAACGCATAACCAAGTCAACATCTTTATTCTCAAGTTCTTGAATAATATGTAAATATGTTTTTTGCGTGGTGGTTATGCTTGCATGTCCTAATCTTCTAGCAACGCTAGCAATAGAAACGCCTGCAAATAATAATAGTGATGCATGAGTATGTCTTAATCCATGAACTGAAATAATTGGAATTTTCGCTTTTTTGCAATGTCTTTTTAATATGTCATTTAATGTAGAATTGTATACTTTACCGTTAACAAAAATTGGTTCATTCTCTGGTAATCCTTTAATTACTTCAGAAAACTGAACTATCATTTGCCAATCAATTTGAACTTTCCTAACTGAAGATTTGTTTTTTGTAGGTTGAAATCCACCGTGTCCTTTATAATCCCACGTTTTACTAATAGATAATGTTTGATGCGAAAAATCAAAATCACTTGGTGTTACTGCAAGAGCTTCAGAAAATCTTAATCCTGTTTTTGCAATTAATAATATTAACCAATCCCAATTAATACCTGATTTTAAATCTAAAGAAATTAACAAAGTATGTAATTCAAATTGATTCAAATACTTTAATTTTTTACTTCTCGGACTCTTCCCTTTAATTATTACTTTTCTAGTTGGATCTCTTTCAATCAAACCTTCATCAACTGCATCCAATATAGCTCCTTTTAATTGATGATGAAAATCCATTGTTGTTTGTCTTTCATGATAAACAGCATAATCATTTATTAATTGTTGATATGCTGTTCGATCCATTTCACATATTTTTAATTTTGGAAGTAATTTTTTAACCCATGATAAAGTTAAATAATATTTATCAAGTGTAACTTTTCTTATTGCTCCTTCCTTATAAACCTTAATCCAATTTTCGTAATACTTATAAAATAATTCGTTTTTCTTTAATAATTTAGTTGTTTTTGTTTGTTTTGCCATTTTATCTCTCCTTTTTCACTTATAAATAACTCACGCTGATGAAGGGTGATAAGGATATCAAGGTTATAAAAG
>CAYWVC010000154.1:0-1508 GCA_964461635.1 uncultured Lachnospiraceae bacterium | reverse complement strand
TGTAAAAAACGGCATAATAATCGGGGCAGTAAAACGCAAGTTTTACTGCCCCTTTGACTATTCTTCTATTTGTCTGCCGAGAAAATCGGCGGCAAGCTGAGCCATTTTAACTTCGGTTTCCTTTGGCAGAGTGCCGGAGTCATTTTCAAGAAGTATAACCGCACCGGAAATATCACCGGCGGCAATTATCGGAAACGCTGCAATTGTACGGCGGTCAATTCCCTCAACCGATAAAAACATGTTACTTTCGTTGGCGTGTGCAATGTAGCACTCACGGCTTTCAACGAGTGTTTCCAACTCGCCGGTTATGCGTCGCTCCAGATATTCTTTTTTAGAAACCCCTGCGGCGGCAACAACATGGTCACGGTCACATATTATCGCAGGATAGCCGGTGCTTTTGCAAAGCACTTCCGCATATTGTGTTGAATGCGGAGAAAGCTCACCAATAGGTGAATATTTTTTGAAAATTACCTCTCCGTCGTTGTCAGTATAGATTTCCAACGGGTCGCCTTCGCGTATTCTCATTGTACGTCGGATTTCCTTTGGAATAACAACTCTGCCGAGGTCGTCAATTCTGCGTACGATGCCGGTTGCTTTCATATATAAAAATCTCCTTTATTTTTCAAACTGCGATGCTATTATCTGTAATTTTAGGGGATTTATACAGAAAGCGGAAATGTTTTGCGTGTTGAATGTCGATTTTAAAATGTTGCAGTGGAGAAGACTGTCAAAAAACCGTAATAGCGTTCTGAGGCAAACACAATATCACTCTTTTCTGAAATTTAGAAACACCTCACCGCTTTTATAATTCAAGTAAAGAATATTCAATACCCATTTGCATGAGAATTAAACTATAAAATAATTGCACAGAACACGCCCACCGGTCATAATGATCGATTGGCGTGTGTACTATTTCCTTCAATCTATCAGCCGATGTTTCGACGTACCTTTCAGGTATCCCTCAAGTTGCCACAGGATGTGAATTATTTCTCATATTTACTATTGACAATTTTGTAAGTATGTGATATATTTATCTCATAAAAGACAAATATATCACATGGAGGGTGTTTTTATGAAAAAGAAAGGCAAACTATTGCTTTATTCTGAGCGTGTTAAACTTGAAAAAATTCTGCTAGGCAGTCTTTGGACAGTTTCCGGAGTTTCTTCTCTATTCAATAACACAGTGGGGGTGATTCTGCAAATTCTCTCTTTGACCACCATTTTATACACCCTTGTTCGAGTGTTTTTTGCAAAGGCAGAATCCGCAGATGAAATGGCAGAGCAAAATATGAATAAAGCAAAAGCAGTTGCATCCGATTGTATGCTGATGCTATTTTGCTGCATTGCCATCATCGCTATCTTTTACCCTCGGAACATTACATTAGAAATCAGTATGAATCAGCTAATTCCCACAGTTGTATTCATCGTTATGGGATGCCACTACGTTATCACTGGACTGGCATTCAGAAAGTTCGAGGATGACTGAATATGCCAATTCTGAAAACGAA
>CAYWVC010000153.1:0-1516 GCA_964461635.1 uncultured Lachnospiraceae bacterium | reverse complement strand
AAGAAGAAAGCCATTATGATCGACGAGATCTGGCAGCTTATCGGTGCCTCCTCCAATCGAATGGCCGCCGAGTTCTGCCTGGAAATTTTCAAGGTCATTCGTGGTTATGGCGGTGCGGCAATTGCGGCAACGCAGGATCTCAGTGATTTTTTTGGCCTGGATGACGGTAAATACGGACGGGCTATTATCAACAATTCCAAGAATAAAATCATCCTGAATTTGGAGCAGGATGAAGCGCAGTATGTCAAGGATGTGCTGAAACTGACCCGGACGGAGGTGCGCTCCATCACGCAATTCGAGCGTGGCGAGGCTCTGATCCACAGCAATAACAACAAGGTTCCTGTGATTATCAAGGCTTCTGCTCAGGAAAAAGAGATGATCACCACCGACCGGGCAGAACTGGAAGCCATCCTTCGCAAACGTAAAAATCAATCCACCTGATCCCGGCGTTGTACTTACAAACAGCCCTTGTAAGTACAACGCTTTTTATAAGTACAAGGAAGGAGTCTATTATGGCTTTACTGGAAGACGAACGGCTTGTTCTTCGCTGGCTCAGTGAGTATGGCCCACTGCAACGGCAGCAAGTACAGCACCTGCTTTATGAAAAATCGGAGCGTTCCATAAATGGGATCTTCCGCAATCTGAAGCGTAGCCGCTATGTTGTGGAAATCCAAAACGGCAGCTATCTTGCTCTGGATCGCTATTGCGAACCCAATCAGCGGATGATAACGGCCGTTTGGGTGCTGCTCCAATTTGTTGAACAAATCGCCCCGGATGCCCACCGCCAGTCAGACACGCCGGCTCAGATATTCTTTCTCAAAGACAAAGCAGCCTATGAAATTGTTGTCCTTTACGAGGGAGAAGATCATTTGACGCATCTGCTACAGCCGCAAACGGATACAAAGTACATTCTGGTTGTCCCGGACATGGCATTTGCAGCTTCGCTCCCGCTTCCAGATGCACCCTGTCTATTCGCAACTGTGGAGCCGTCGGATCTTCCGAATCCTCCCAAAGTCACATTTTACTCAGTATAGGAGAAATGTATGGTCAAAGACACATCCATCTTTTCCATAAACACAAAACAAATCCAGCATCTACTCCCACAGCTCCAGATTGGAACAGAGCAAATGGTAAATGCCTATGCAAATGGCGATTTGGAGAAGGCCAACATCCTGGCAGCAGAAAATGAATTACAGGCAGAACGGATGACGCTTGCTTACCGTGCCATTCCAATTTGCATGGCATCTTCCAAAGGCCGCAGGATCGTTGAGAAGAATATGGCAGACACCATCCCCGTAGAAATTGGCTTTACCGAGGAAGGTTGGTTTTCTGTCCGCATCCCCAGACTGCTTCCCAGAAAGGAGCGTGGTTCAGCCGATTACATCCGGGGCTTTCTCTATCCTGCCATGCAACGCTTTTTTGACGGAAAAGAGCCTGTCCGGTTTGCAGATTGTGTGCTGATTTACCGGCACGTTTACGACGCTACAATTCCGCAGCGGCAATACCGGGATCACGA
>CAYWVC010000152.1:0-1540 GCA_964461635.1 uncultured Lachnospiraceae bacterium | reverse complement strand
CTATCCACAAGTCATCCGCCAACTTTTCAACGGGGGTCGGTTCGGTCCTCCATTGCCTTTTACGGCAACTTCAACCTGCTCATGGGTAGGTCACCCGGTTTCGGGTCTTATACATGCAACTATATCGGACTCTTCATCCTCGGTTTCCCTGCGGCTCCGTTACTGAATAACTTAACCTCGCTGCATACATAAACTCGCCGGACCGTTCTACAAAAAGTACCATGTCACACCTTAACGTGCTCCATGTGCTTGTAAGCATAAGGTTTCAGGTTCTCTTTCACTCCCCTCCCGGGGTTCTTTTCACCGTTCCTTCACAGTACTGTTCCACTATCGGTCATCAGGTAGTATTTAGGCTTGGAGGGTGGTCCCCCCGTCTTCCCATCGGATTCCTCGTGTCCGATGGTACTCCGGATACCGCCGCCCGTCTCGTCTTTTCGCCTACAGGACTCTCACCCTCTTCGGTTCGATTTCCCACTCGATTCGGCTAAGATCTGACGATGGCTTATGCGGTCCTTACCCCGCAGGCATTGCTGCCCGCGGTTTGGCCTTTTCCGGTTTCGCTCGCCACTACTCCCGGAATCTCGGTTGATTTCTCTTCCTATGGGTACTTAGATGTTTCAGTTCCCCACGTTCCCCACGTTGGACTATGGATTCATCCAACGCTTACCGGTTCTTCACCGGCAGTGTTCCCACATTCGGAAATCTGCGGATCAATGCTTATTTACAGCTACCCGCAGCTTATCGCAGTTAGTCACGTCCTTCATCGGCTCCTGATGCCAAGGCATTCACCTTACGCTCTTCTTCGCTTGAACTTCCTTCGGAGCTTTCGCTCCTTCGCTGTTCTCTTCTCTGAATTGCTTGAGTTCCGTAAACAAATATTCAGGATCATTTTCTCGTACTTGTGAAAAGGCATTTGCCTTCTCTTCGTATCTTGAATGCTTCCACCTTTCGGTGAAATTGTTTTACCCTTTTTGGAAAGACCTATCTAATCTCTTTTAAAATTAAATCTGTCCTCTTTTATCTGTTCGTTTACTCTTCAATATACTTTATTCGGTTTTCAATGAACACGTTCCCGTCTCTTCAACGGGTGGTCGGCCTGGATGGACTCGAACCATCGACCTCGCGCTTATCAGGCGCGCGCTCTAACCACCTGAGCTACAGGCCGGTATTGAGTTTCGGTCGAAAGTCTTTCCTCTGTCTTCCGCCCTGTCCTTTCGGACTGGTGGAGATGAGGGGAATCGAACCCCTGACCCCCTGCTTGCAAAGCAGGTGCTCTCCCGGCTGAGCTACACCCCCTTATTCAATTGAGTGTCTCTCGCCCTTGAGCTTCTTTTCGCTTTCACTTCTCAGTGTCCGCTCTGCATTGCGCGGTCACTGAAAGCCGAACAACAAGATCCGAAGCACGAAGCCTTCGCTCCGTATCTCCATCTCGTCCATCTTTTGGTT
Organism: uncultured Lachnospiraceae bacterium; assembly: GCA_964461635.1. Lineage (GTDB taxonomy): Bacteria > Bacillota > Clostridia > Oscillospirales > CAG-272 > RGIG3994. The sequence goes on along the minus strand of CAYWVC010000152.1, from coordinate 94 downwards.
TTGTCTATCTCGATACGAGCAGCCTTCCTCAGAAAGCTCCTCACGTTCTCCATAGAAAGGAGGTGATCCAGCCGCACCTTCCGATACGGCTACC
>CAYWVC010000151.1:0-1546 GCA_964461635.1 uncultured Lachnospiraceae bacterium | reverse complement strand
GAGCGCGACCTTGCCAAGGTCGAGGTGGCGGGTTCGATCCCCGTAATCCGCTCCATAAAAAAGCACTTGCGTAAGCAAGTGCTTTTTTCGTGCTCAGGGTGATATGATCTCTGCCTCGGCTATCCGGCGTCGGTGCTGAATTCGGCAATCAGATCCTCTGCCGTTTTGCCGACGAGACGGTAAAAGTCCGTGTGCCCCGATAAAGGATAGTCGATATAGAAAACAGTATCGGAAAAGAAATCTAATCCGCCGAACTCTGTCTCAATATAGTATTTTTCCTGCGAAAAAGCGTCCGAAGCTTCGTCGTTGAGCTCCGTAAATTCGATCACGCTTAAAGGAATCTCGCAAAGAAGGCTTCCGCCACCGTAAACCTTACCCGTCTCAACGTGCGTGACGAAGCGATACGAGACAGTAACGTTTTCTCGATTCACAAGCGTGGGGATCGCGCTTGCTTTAAAATAGCGAAGCGAGGAAACCCCGTCCCGGCTTGTTTCGTGTGCGTAGAAGCCGTTGCCGAAGCTTAATTCTTTAACGGTTCCGTCTGTCAGGGTAAACTCTACCGTAAGCGCGCTGCCACCGTCGACAAGGGCTTCTTCGCGCGCGACGGATTTGCAAGAGATATCAGCGAAGTCGCTCACCGTCTCGGCAATGACGTTTTTATCGGTCGTCCGGTATACTTCCTGAAAGCTTCCGGGGGGAGTTCCGATGTATTTGACCGTGGTTTTTATTTCGGTAACGTTTTCGCCGCTAAGGTCCGAAAGCCAAGAGGCAAGCTCGTGCATAGAAGCGTATTCGACCATCCCGTATCCGCAATAGTCGCATTTCCCGTCGGCGTCACGGTCAAAATGCTTTTCGAAGTTGGGCGGTGTGTCGCACCCGCAGGTATAAGACCAGCTGTGACCGTTTTCGCCCCGGTACTCTTCGTAGGTATGCTTGTGTTCATCTTTCAGAACGTACCGACCGCCGAGCGGAAACTCCGAATTAAAACGAAGCGAGATCCGGACATTATAATCAAAATTTTTCGTCCCGTATTCGACCGTTTGGTCGGCGCTGTATCTTTCTACCGTTAAAATGCAGAAGGTAAATTCGTCCGAGACATCGTCAGAGGATATAGATATTTGACCGTCTGAATAAACGAATTTATACATGCCGTCGGATATATTAAATTCCGCGAGCTGCGTCGCGGGCTCAAAATAATAGCTTGTAAACGCGCCGGCAAGTGACGAAGCGATCTCTCCGCGGGTGCCGAGATATTTGAATTCCTTTGATCGGAGGTAGCTGTACAGTCCGTTCAGATAGTCGTCAAATTCAGCCTCTGTCAGATTGGCGTAAATGATCTCGTCGTTCTCTTTTACGCAGTCGCAATTCAACCGAGGCATATCCGACACAATACATTCGTCGAGCTTATCTGCCGAAAACCACTGATTTTCTACATGCGAAAAAATGCTGCACGAAGTAAGGCAGCATAGGCACAGAAGTGCACTTAAGCCAATAAACGGTATTTTTTTCATTATCGTTACCTCGTTGACGTTATTTAAGGGCAGGG
>CAYWVC010000150.1:0-1612 GCA_964461635.1 uncultured Lachnospiraceae bacterium | reverse complement strand
TCCCGCAGGACAAGCTCGCCCCCCGCGTGGAACACGCTGTCGGGCTTGAGCGGGTCTCCCGCCGCCACAGCGGTAGCCGCTTCGCGGGTGCGGAACAGTTGCACCGAAGCGTAGTCCACCCAGTCCCCGGCCGCGGCCTGCCCGTTGATCATGTCGAACCGCCAACCGTGGATGATACCCGCCCAAGTCTCGGTCGCCGAGAGGTCGATGAGGTAGTAGTGCCACTGTCCGTCGGTCTTGAGCTTTTGAGTAGTGGTGCATTGCTCGGTCGGACCGCCGATGTCCCCCGCGCAGAGGTAAAAGGTCATGTTGTCCCGCGCGTTGCCCTTGCGTGCCCGCGCCAGTACCACCATGTAGCGGTACTCGTCGGCGTTCATGCGCAGACCGTAGTCCCCAAGGAGCGACTCGGCGTTGAAGTACACACAAGGATCATTGGTGTCCTCCGATGCCCGAATGCGCAACACATCTCCCAGCGCGGGGTCGGACACGGTCTCGGCGGTCACGCAGTTGTAGCCGCTGAGGTAGGGAGACAGCTCCCCCGAACAGAGGATGCGGGCGGCGGTACGGGTCTCGGCCTTGCCGCGATAGGTAAAGGTGATGTCGGTCACGGTCACGCTGTCCTGCCCGAACAAGTAGCCCGACAGGTACAGCCCTCCGTAGCCCCCCACCTCGGTCAAATCAAAGGTCAGCGTATGGGTTCCGCGATTGCCGCTCAGTCGCCCCATGATCAAGTTGTCGTTCAGGTCGTATAAACCATCTTCAGCGCGGTAGGGGGTCGTCGTGGCGGCACCCGATGCCCCGACCGCTGTCTGCTTGAGCCCTAACGCGGCGACCCGCCCGTTCTGCTCGATCGTAAAGTCGGAGGACACCGTATAGGTGATACTGACCTGCTCGAAGGCAGTCAGGTTGATCAGCCCCAGCGAGAGGACACCCTCGGCAGACAGGGTCACGCCGCCCGTGCTCGCGCTCAGTCCCGCCATGCCCTGTATCTCCCGCGCTACGCGGGCAAGGTTGACCACGCGGGTCTCCCCATTATCGGCATCCGGGTCGCCGACCGTTACATGAAGGGTCACCAGCAGGTCGCAGTAGCCACCCGACTTGGTCACCCCCCGCAGGTAAAAGTCATATATCCCGTCCGCGCCGACGGGGGTCTGAAGCTCCAGCGTAAAGCCCGCTGTGTTGTGCCCCGCCTCGTAGGGGATTCCCGCCTGTTTTAGGTCGGGACGGGCGGCGATGGTCAGGCTCTCGGGGGTCTTCCACTCCACCGAGCCGACCGAACCGGTGTCCCCGACCGGAACAAAGGCGTAGCGGTAGCTCTCGACCCCCGCCTCGGTCGCCAGCCAACCGGCGAATCTCACGGTCTCACCGGCCTTGAACACCCAGTCTCGATTGACCTGCAAGCGGTCACCGCCGCCCGGGGACTCCCCACCGCTGAATTGGTCGATGTTGAAGCGGTAAGCGGGGGCTTCTTCCCGCGTCGAGGCAGCAGAAACAGGCAACATCACAGCTAACTGTATGCACAGTGCAAGCAGTAAGCAGAGTGCCGTCAGACCGCCGGATTCGGTTCGGGTCAAGTTCACGGGAATCGCTCCTTTCGTTCAGCCATTTCAGC
>CAYWVC010000149.1:0-1627 GCA_964461635.1 uncultured Lachnospiraceae bacterium | reverse complement strand
TACATGATGACCTGCGATGTCAAGCTGGAGAACGTGGAGGGCGGCTCGGGCGTGTGTCTGGGTCTGGCCTGCTACGACAGTCAAAGCAACAACATCGGAGAGACCACGAGCAGCTCCCTGTTCGGCACCACCGACTGGCGTACCCTGACCTTCGTCTTCAAGATCACCAATGACCCCGCACAGGTCGCGGTAGGTCCTCGGCTGTGGTTTTCCACCGGCACGGTGTATGTGGATAATGTGACTCTGGTGGAGATCGAGGAGACCGAGGCGGTCAGCACGACCTACGACGTGACCCTCTCGGACACCCCCAACCGCCATACCGTTGACGCGCTGGGTTGCGAGTGGGATCCCAAGCTGCTCCTGCCTGTCAACCGCAATCACGGCGTGACCGACGAAGACCTGGATGTGATCAAGAATGCCATGCAGACCATGGGACTTCAAGCCGTGCGCATGATGGTCATGCCGGATTGGTTCGAGCCTGTCAACGACAACGACGACCCGACCGTGGCAGACCCCGCCGGTTTCGACATGGAGACCAACGAGATGCAATGCCTGTTCGCCTACCTCAAGGTCTGCCAGGAGCTGGGCGTGCGAGTCAACTTGACCTGGTGGGGCGCACCTGCCGGGCACTGGCTGGCCTTCCCGAACATCGGGGACTGGATCGGTGCCCCCAACGACCCCGACGAGATGGCAGAGAACATCGGCTACCTGCTCACATACATCCGCAACGAGCTCGGATACGATTGTGTCAAGGAGCTGATCATCCAGAACGAGCCGAGCTACTCCTTCCATGTGGAGGGCGGTGCGGTGGATGCCGAGCTGTACATCACCTGCTACAAGACCATGCGCAAATGGCTGGACGACGCGGGTATGGAGGACATCGTCTTAGTGGGCGCGGATGACTCCCAAAGCCTCGGCTGGTATGCGCAGGTCGTGCCTGCGCTGAAAGATGTCTGCGGTAAGTTTGACGGACACAACTATGCCTGGAGCTATGATCTTCCTTATTTAGATACGCTGGTGCAGGAATTCGTGTCCGGTCGGGTCGAGATAGCCGACGATGCCCCCTTCTTCATGGGTGAGTTCGGAGACGGCTCGACCGTCGGAGCCTACTATGCCAGCTCCACCGAGACCTATGGGCGCGGTCTGTATGTCGCCTCCTTCGTGACCAACGCCTTCAAGGCCGGTGCCGCCGGCACCTCCTACTGGCCGCTCCACGATGTCTACTACTACCAAGGCTCGGTCGAACCGGGCACCGGTGAGGCAGACAACGGCGGTCTGATGAGCATGGGGCTGATCGGCTACAAGAAGGACGGCGCGTGGAGCTACCGCCCGACCTACTACGCTTACGGACTTCTGTGCAACTACATCCCCTACGGCTCCTCCATCTATGATATTTCCGGGGACACCGACCATCTGGTGGACACGGTCGCCGCCAAGACCCCCGACGGTCGTTGGACGCTGGTCGCGGTCAACCGCTCGGGTGCCGAGCAGACCCTTCGTATCGCCACGGGGGAGGCCATCGGCACTGCGCTGAACCGTTACCTGTACGCCGAGGATGCCCTGCCGACCGACGGCTCCATGATCCAAGCCTCCGACCGTATCCAACCCACAGCAGACGGAACCTACA
>CAYWVC010000148.1:0-1633 GCA_964461635.1 uncultured Lachnospiraceae bacterium | reverse complement strand
GCAGTCGGCGGAACACCCGCACCACCCCGCCGACATAGGCGGGGCTTTTCATGCGCCCCTCAATCTTGAGGGAGGAGACCCCCGCCTCCATCAGCTCGGGGATATGCGCCGCCAGCGACAGATCCTTGAGGGAGAGGGGATATGTCTCCAGCCCGGTGTCCCGCCTGCGCTCCCCCCGATAGGGCAGGCGGCAAGGCTGGGCACACTCCCCGCGATTGCCGGAGCGTCCCCCTACCAGCGAGGAGAACAGGCACTGCCCCGAGTGGCAGACACAGAGAGCCCCATGCACGAACACTTCTACCTCAAGGGGGGAGTCTGACACAGCGCGGCGCAGGTCGCAAAGGCGGGTCTCCCGCGCTATAACGAAACGGGAAAAGCCATGGGGGGCAAGTGCCCGTCCCATGGCGGCATTGTGTCCCGACAGCTGGGTGCTGGCGTGCAAGGGGAGCGCGGGCAGGGCGCGACGGATGCAAGCCGCCGCCCCCATATCCGCGATGATCAGCCCGTCCACACCGAGCTCCGCCGCCGTGTATGCGGCACGAACGGCATCCGCCAGTTCGCGATCATAGACCAGCGTGTTCAGGGTCAAGTAGACTCGACCGCCCCGCTCATGGGCATAGTCCACCGCCGCCGAGAGTTCGTCCGATGCGAAATTATGCGCATTCATGCGAGCGTTGAAGTCGGTACCGCCGAGGTACACGGCGTCCGCGCCGGCCGCGAAGGCGGCCTCCAATGCCTCGGGCGACCCTGCGGGAGCTAACAGCTCCGGCAGGCGATGTACAAGATCAGACCTCATCAAAAGAGAGCAAGTCGAACATGGAGCCGGCCTTACGCCGCCCGGCGGGAACGGGGTTCTCATCCTCGTCGGTCGGGGCGGCAGGCTGTTCAGCGTACTGCGCATCGGCGACTTGACGCAAAAACTCCTTGGCGGAAACCGGCTTGGCGGCGGGCTCTGCCTCGGATTTCGTCTCGATCGGGAGGGTGACAGGCTCGGTCGGGTGCTCCCCCTTGTCGGTCAAGAGAGAGCGCAGGAGGGTATTCTCACTGCGGAGCTTCTCCACCTCCTCGCCGAGCTCGGCATTCTTCTCGCGGATGACCTTGAGCACCTCACCGTACTTCTCACTCAGCTCCTCCAGCTCGGTCAGACGCTCCTGACTCGCCAGACGGTCTGCGCAAAACTCCAGGGCGCAGAGCAGGGCGGCCTCGTTCTTGGTACAGCTCCGACTGTGCAGGTATATCTCCCGCATCTTCCGATCCAGCATACCGGCGATCTTCTCGACCTCTGCAGGTGCGGCATCCGCCACGACATCCAGCTGAATGTCGGCGATATTGAGGGAATACTTTTGCTTCATACGCTCCGTCCTTTCATCCGCGCCGTCCGCAGCAAAAATGGGATGTATACGGCGCAGAATATACAAATTGTACTTGAAATCCGCTCGCGTCGGGTGTATAATAGAGGCGCGGATACCTTCATGACTCCTATTATAATACAAATTCAAGCATTTGAAAAGGGCTTTTCGGTAAATTTTTTTGCCCCAAATAAAAAAATTTCGGTATTTCCCCAAAAAAGCCATACTTCCCCCGAAAGGAGACCAACCATGCGCCCCTACATCTGCATCAGCTACGCCGCGGC
>CAYWVC010000147.1:0-1670 GCA_964461635.1 uncultured Lachnospiraceae bacterium | reverse complement strand
GTCATAAGGCAGAGCCCAACGAGGGCTTTCTTTGAAAGCTTTTCTTTAAACACGATATAGGAAAACAGGACAGTGACAAGTATGCTCAGCTTATCTATCGGCACGACGGCACTGACATTTCCGTTTTGAATAGCGTAATAATAGCAGAGCCAAGACGCGCCCGTGGCAATTCCCGAGAGCAGGATAAAAACAAGCTCCTTTTTATCTATGCTCTTTATCTGTTTATGCTTCCCTTTTGCAAAAACGATCAGCCATGCCATAGCAAGCACGACGCAGGTGCGGATCGCCGTGCCGAGATTTGACTCAACGCCCGATATACCCACTTTGGCAAGGATCGAGGTCAGTGCGGCAAAAACTGCCGAAAGCACGGCGTAAAGCATCCACCCGCGTCCGACTTTGTGCCCTTCGCTCTGCTTTTTTTCGACCATAAGGAAGATCCCGACCGCCAAGATCGCCGTCGCCGCGAGCCTTATGACAAGGTGAGAGGTCTCGCCGAAGCACACGATGGCGAGCAGAACCGTCAGCACGGTGCTTGATTTATCTATCGGCACGACCTTGTTGACGTCTCCCATCGAGAGCGCCTTAAAGTAACATATCCAGGACGCGCCCGTAGACAGTCCCGACAGCACAAGGAACAAAAGAGACCGCGCTCCGATCTCGCCGATAGCTCCGTACGACCCCACCGCAAGTACCATTATCCAAGAAAAGATCAGCACGACAAGTGTGCGTATTGCAGTGGCAAGATCGGAATCCGTCATTTTGATTCCGCATTTTGCAAGTATCGAGGTAAGCCCCGCAAAAAAAGCCGAAAAAACAGCCGCTATCACCCACATAAAAATTCAACCTCTTTTCAAAAAACGTTTGCTTCCGCCGCCGACCCGTTCAAGCCCCTTGACGGAAGGCAATTAGATTATAGTTCTGCCGACTGCATTTGTCAAGTCCGAAAAAAAATCATACGCCGAAAAGCAAGGAAAAAACGGATTGTCGCACAAACAGCGACATAACAAAACGCAGTTTTGTGTAAAAGTATTATTTGCGAACGATATAAAATATTCCTTTACCATTGCCACGGCGTTCAATCTTGCCTTCTTGCTCCAACCGCAACAGGATATTTCTTGTTTTCGTCAGCTTGAAGCCCAATTCCTCTTGAACCTCCGCACGAGTGGTTCTGCCGCATTTAGCAATGAAATCATAGACAAGCTCTTTATCGGTACAGATTTTGGGTAATCCCTCCATATACGTTTTGTTGGGCAAGACCAAAAGGAATCCGTTATCCGACACTTCAAAGCGCGGCTCAAGTCCCGTGTACTCATAGTCACCCTGTATTTTTTCAATACCGGTGCCGTATGCTTCAACGTATTTGAGCTTGAAGAAAACGTTGGCAAGTCTTTCGTTTCTTGAACGTGAAACTCCGAGCATCATATCCTCATAGGTCATTCCCGACACCAAGCCGCCAATAGATACGTATTCGATACGGTTTTTATAGATACTGATAAGAATGCTGCCGTTAAGCGAGTAATCTCTGTGGATGACAGCATTCAGAAGCCCTTCGCGTAAAACAAGCCGATTGTATTCCGTCTTGTCCTCCCGGAGCAATCCGTTATATTCGCCGCGCGTTTTATTATTCAAATTAAGGTACTCATAGACTTCATCAGCTTGACGAATGAGAG
>CAYWVC010000146.1:0-1712 GCA_964461635.1 uncultured Lachnospiraceae bacterium | reverse complement strand
TCCGTAGCGTCCAAAGCGGAGATTTTGCATCGTATCGCGAGCTTGCAGGAGCGCGAGAAAATCGACCGAGCGACAATTTTGACTACGGAGATCGTCAACAGCGATCTGCCGGAGACGGAAGCGGTGCAGAAAATTCTGGCGCAGATCGCGATGCTGTAATCGGAAGCACCGCTTCGCCGGGTGTATTGCAGGAGTCGGGGACAGTCGGTTCTCCGGACTATGCGCTTTTGGAACAGTACGACAGCCGCCAATATGCCGAATTTGGGTGGACGGCGGTTAACCGCGTATTGACCGAAAATGAGCAAACGAAGCTCTATTCGCAATTTGCCGACGCGGTGGCACATCGCGCGGTTTATCCGACCACCCGTTCCGGCGAAGCCATCATCACCGTCGGTGATGCTTACGGCGATGCGAACAAGCTGGTGTATATCAGCGGTACGTTGGAGCACCCTCGGATTTCAAAGGTAGTTCAGCTTGCTTCGACCGAGGAAAGCGGTGTCAGCGAGCTGTGGCAGTTTATTATCGATTGTGAGGAAAAAGGCCATGTCGATCCATATACAATTCTTGAAGACTTCGCGGGAGAAGGGGTATTCCTTAGAAAATCGAGTGAGGATTATGCAAGCTATCGCGAGCTGCAAAACCGGAGAACAGAACGAGGAAGCGACCGCACAGGCGATCCGGGTGATCGAGAGCGGCTTGCCGGAGACGGAAGCGGTACAGAAAATTATGGAGCAGATCGCCGCCTTGCAGACAGCGCCGTAACGAACGGCGAGAGCCGGGGGCACGACACCGGGAACGCGGGCCGGAGCCGGGACGTCGACACAAATCAAAATGAACGTACGGAAAACAGCCTGCCGTGGTTGAATGACGGAGCGGGCACGGATACCTATACCCAAAATAAAACAGACCCACAGCCGAACGGTGTGGGTCAGAATACATATACGCAAAATCGGATGATACTGCCGGAGATCGTCGAGGATACCTCGTGGACAAAGGCACAACGACGGGACAGTATTTTGCACGAGCTTCGGAAAAGCGCCGATGCCTACGGGGTGCCGGAGGAGGTAACGTCGGCGATCGCTTCGGTTGCCGAGACGACCGGCACGTATGTGGTGTTCGTGGATCGGGTGTATACCGCCAACGGGAGAAAAGCAAACGGAAAGTATGTGGCGGCGCGTAATATGGTGCTGGTTTCGGCCGACACGGAAGCACCGGTGTATGAGGTGGTAAAGCACGAGCTGGCACACAGCATTTCCGACACGCCACTGTATGATAAGCTGACGGAGTTTGTGCGGTCGTCATCGGCGGTACAGCAGGTTTTGCAAACCAACGGCATCGAATTTGAACAGCTGGTGGAGGCAAAAATAGCCGAGTATGCCGCGTACGGAGAGCGGCTGGATTACCGGGGCGCCGTGGAGGAGATCGTGGCCGACTACGCGGCAAGCTATCTGATGACCGATACCGCGCAGATCACAGCCCTGCTCCGAGCGCAGAAAAATGTGTTTTATAAGCTCCTGTATACCCTGCGTAGCTGGGCAAAGCACGTGCGCTCGCCCAAGGATGTGCGTCTGTTGCACCAAGCGGAGCGCTGTTATGCGGCGGCGCTGGCTGACAAGGGGAAACGGTATTACCAAAGCCGCTATGAGCTGCCGATCGGAGAAAACAGCTTTGGCAACATAAAAAAGGCGTCGCCCCCTCTGTCCGGAATTAAA
>CAYWVC010000145.1:0-1777 GCA_964461635.1 uncultured Lachnospiraceae bacterium | reverse complement strand
GCTTTGACGGATATAACGGCGAACTGACCGGGGAGGTATCTTCCACCCTCGGTGTGAACTGCGGGATGAGTACCGGCAGAAACGGCATCGTTCTCAATGACCAGGGTGGTGACCGTATGGACATCACCGATGAGGTCACCGCTACGCTCCGAGCCGAAGCACACCACCCACCTGTGGTGATGGAGTCCGCCGGATTCTGCACCGAGCATTCCGCCAAGAGCCGTAGCATCGGCTATGAGGAGGAAACATCTCCTACGCTCCGTGCTGGTGTTGTTCCTGCAACTGTATATGAAAATCATAGTCAGGATACCCGTTACACCGGTTCTATCGACACCGCACCCACAGTTTCCGCTACCTACGGCATGGGTGGCAACAATCAGCCTTTCGTAGTCAGCGGTGAAACACCAAAGACCCTCAAAATCCGTTCCGGCTGTGAAGGCAGCGGTAAGGGTGCATTGATACAGGAAAACAAATCTGCAACACTGTCCTGCAACAATGACCAGACTCTGTTTGAGCCTTGCAATTGGGACGGACAGCAGACCGCACCCACGCTCACGGCACACAATGCCGGCGGCAATCAGCGGATGCCGGATAAAAACCACTTCAACTGTGTCCTGCAGGCTTTCGGCATCAGTTCCAAGGACAGCAATGCTATGAAATCGGACAATCCCCACAGCGGAATTTACGAAGCCGATACCTCCCGCACCATTGACGGCAATGGCGGAAATCCCGGATGCAACCAGGGCGGTATCGCCGTGGTGGAAAGCTATGCGATCCAAGGCTCGATGATTGGCAGAGACGATAAGAACGGTCCACAGGGCGATGGCATCAACGAGGATGTCAGTTTCACCCTGAACACGGTCGACCGTCATGCCGTTTATGCCATGACCACCGGCAGTTTTACGCAGGTTGCCGAGGAGCAGTCACCGACCCTTATGGCACGGGATTTCAAAGACCCCAATGCGGTGTGCTACGGCATTGGGCGGGATACCTTCAACCAGGGCAAAAATGCAAAGTTCGCTCCGACCTTTGAGGAGGAACTGCAACCCACCCTCGTTGCCAAAGGTCCGGGGGCAATTCAAAGCGGATACACCGTCCGCAGACTGACTCCTACCGAGTGCGCCCGATTGCAGGGCTTTCCCGATTGGTGGTGCGATGATCTTGGCATTGAGCCGACCACGGATGATCTCCGTTATTGGTACGATGTGTTTGAAACGCATCGCAAAATCGTGGGCAGTTCCACAAAGCCCAAGTCGTTGAAGCAGATCGCCAAGTGGCTGCGTGACCCTCACTCGGATGCCGCCGAGTATAAAATGTGGGGCAACGGTGTGGCACTGCCGTGCGTGGTTTTCGTGCTGTCCGGCATCGTGTACTATACACAGTTGGATACCGAATAATTCGGCACATATTCTACCGGGAATGTGCGAGAAATGACTGGATATATACCGAACCTGACGGTAATATGTGACTACCAAAATCAAGGAGGTCACGAACATGACGATTAAAATCAACGCAACAGGCACAGAACGCAAACGGCTGGTGCAGACCATCGCCGCATGGCTGGGTGAAGATGCCCACTACTGCGGCGCACCCACCTTTGCCTATGAAATTGCCCGATTCACGGTTGAGAAAGACGGAAGCCTTTCCTTTTCTGACTTGGTGGACAGCGAGGTGGTGGAACGGCTGCTGGAACACATCTACGATGAGGGCTTTGACATCGACCAGAGCCACACCGAAGATGATATGGAAGAACCCACCGCCGTGTGCATTTCCATGC
>CAYWVC010000144.1:0-1812 GCA_964461635.1 uncultured Lachnospiraceae bacterium | reverse complement strand
GTGGGGGAACCTTCTTTTAAGAAGGTTCCCCCACGTCTCTCGTATTCTTCTAAAAGCCCCGGGCTTTCGTTATTAATGCTCTTCTTTTTGCCAAACAGCGTAAAGGACGTTGCCGTAGCCGAGGCTCTCGACATCGGTCTGCTTGATTGAGGGATAGTCGGCGGCGGTTGCCTTCGAATCGATCGCCCAGCCGAGAAGGGTATATCCGGCTCGGTAGGGTGCGGTGATCTCCACCTTGCTTGAGAGCTCGTAGGACGCCTGGGCGTAGACGAAGTAGTGGACGTACGGGACCCCGTCCTCGTAGCTGAAGCTACAGCTCTTCAGAAGCGAGCATTCGACCATACAGGTATCGGTGTTTACCGTGTTCAATCCACCAATATTTTCTTCGTGCGGCAGGACCCATCCGGCGGGACATTCATCCTTAACGTCGGTATAGATGACGGCGCGGTAAAACACCGTTGATTCTATCGTGGCAACCGTACGCGGGAGGATCACCGACGCGTTATTGGCACATTCAATAAACGCGCCTGTTTTGATCTCCGTAACTCCGGTTGAGATAACCACGGATTCAAGCTTGCTGCTCTTGTAGAAGGCACATTCGCCGACAGTCTTGACCGATTTGGGGATGACTACGGCGCGTATACCGGAGCCGAAGAAGGAGTATTCGTTGATCTTGGTCACCCCGGCAGAGGGAATGACGCTCCCACTGCAACCGAACAGCAGTACGCCGTCGCTCTTTCTTATTATACAATTGCCCTCCGAATAATACTCCGCGCAACCGTCCTCAACCGTCAGCGTCTCAAGCGCGGGACAGTGGGCGATGGCATATTGACCGAGAGAATCAAGCGTCCGCGGGAAGTTCAGCGCCGTCAACGAGGAGCAACCGTAGAAAGCTTGCTTTCCGACGCTCTGAAGGCTCGATGACAGGGTGAGGGTCTTAAGCGACGATGCTTTCGCAAAGCAATAGTCGCCGATCTCACGGACGTTTGCGGGCAGGACGAGCTCGGTGACCGCGGTCTGCCTGAAGGCGTTGTTGCCTATCTTGGTTACCCCGCTCGGAACGTTCACCTCGGTCAACGCCTGACAACCGCTGAAGACGTCGTTTTCGATCCTCAGCAGTCCCGAGGGAAGGGTGACCTTCGTGATCTCGGTGTTATTCTTGAACAGACCCTCGGACAGCTCAACTATGGGCTTGCCGTCGGTGAAGGTCTCGGGGATAACGATCTCCCCGCTGAATACGGCTCCGGCTGCCGCTTTGACGGAATATCCACCGTCGCTCGTAAGACGCACGATAAAGTCGCCGAAGGGAATGTCCTCCGCCGGGACGTTGCTGTACGTAAAGACCGCCGACCATTCGGAGTTGACGTAATCGCGCTTGTTGCCGAGAGCCATTATGCGAATGGAGTATACCTTTGCCTCGGCAGTGACGGCGCGGATGTCGGTGCTGTTGGTGTTGGAACCGTACTCAACGCCGTCTACCTCAATTTTATAGCTGACGGCGTTGTCCACCTTGCTCCAGCTTAACAAGCCGTCCTTATCAACGGCGATGAAGCCGGGAGTGGCGAGGGCGGGGATGGAATTCTCCCCGGTTCCCGCGGCGGTGGTGTCACCCGGCGTATCGCCGCTGTCTGTGCAGGAGGCGAACGCGCAGATGATTATGACGAGCAGAAGTGCGGCGACCGCAAGCCGTGATTTTGCATTTTTCATAGCCTTGTCCTTGCTTTCCGTAGCGAAAGCATCCTTTCATTTCCGGGAAGTTCCCGATAAAATATTTAATGTAATTATACTTGATTTCCTTGGGTCTGTCAACCG
>CAYWVC010000143.1:0-1815 GCA_964461635.1 uncultured Lachnospiraceae bacterium | reverse complement strand
AACCAGCAGACCGAGAAGGGATGCCGATAGCCCCAGTCAAAGCCGCGCAGGATCTCCCAGTCGGGCGGAATGCGGAAGGGGGCAATGACGTGTGTCCCGACGTGCTCCCCGTAGCGTGCGGGATCATTGCGCCATTCCAAAAAGACCTGCCCCGAGAAGGAATCCCAATCCCCCAGCAACAATGCCCGTCGCTCGGCATCCGGCAGAGCCGAGAGCCGCGCCAGATAGTCGGGGTCGTTCTGCAAGAGCACTTGATTATCGAAGACCGTAGAAGGGATGAACACCCGCGACCGCCGTCTTTGCTCGATGTGCCCATCCGGGAAGCGGATGGGATAGCTCTCCCAGAGGGTCTTGCCGGGAGGCCCCGCCGTGATGAACCGCTCCTTGACCCACCCGTGCCCGATGCCGCCGGGATTGGCGGTCGCCCGCAGGTAACAGCGGGTGCCGGGGCCGCCGGGGCGGTTGCGGGAAAGCAGATACAGATAATCGTCCCGCGTGAAATGGGTCAGCTCGTCAAAGGCGATGTAATCAAAAGAAAGTCCTTGATAGCGCACACGATCCTGCGCCGCGTGGAGACTGCCGAAGCGTATCTTCGCCCCCGACGGAAAGACCCAGGTGTGGCTGGTCGAATTGTAGCGGGCCCCCGGGGAGACGGCGGGATAGTAGCGCATGGATTTGTCGATCAGCTCGGTGAGCTGTGGGTAGGAACCGCGCAGGATGAGGGCGCGGTAGTGCCCGATGTCGATCTGCCGCAGAGCTTCCACCACCAGTGCCTCGGACTTCCCTCCCCCCGCCGCGCCGCCGTAGAGTGCCTCGTCCTCCGAGCGGGACAGGAACTCCCGCTGGCGGGGCTGGGGCACCCAGACCACCCGCCGCTCGCCTCGTCCCGCCGCGCCGCTCATAGCTCGCCCTCACCGCCCGCGCCGTCCTCCTGCAGAAGACCGGATGTGTCCGGCTCTTTCAGGGGCGGCAGTTCCACGGTACCGCCCAAAGCCGCCTCCACAGCCGCCTCCGCGGCGGGGTGCTCCTGCCAACGAGCGGGGGAACGATTGACCAGCCAGTAGGCGCAGGCGCGCACATCGGCGGGCACCACCACTTCATCGGTGCCGGCCTGCAATTCCTCCCGCTCGCAGGTCTTCTTTCCGGTCTGCGGGTCATACTCCACCCGCTTGACCTTATAGGTCTTGCGGACGGAGACCTTATATCCCCGCGCCCGCTTGTAGATGGCATCCTCGACCCGCCCGGAGCGCGCCGCGTCCTCCGCTTCCTGCCGAGCGGCAGGGTTCGGGGACGGGTCAGTCTCGTTGAGTCTCTTCCGTTCTGCCATGCGGCACCTCTCCCTCCTGCGGGATCAGAGTGATCACATATTCGTTTCCCTCCCGCCGCGCCGCACAGGAGGTCTGCCCCAGTGCCCTGGTCAGCTCGGCGACCGGCACCCGTATCTCGGTCTCGCCCAGCCGCCGCAGGAGGTAGCCCAGCCACGCATGGTAGAGGCGGAAGGTCTCCAGCACGGCGCGGTCGGCCTCGGTGGAGGGCAGGGGTCTTTTCTGCTTGCTTCGGCTCATGACGCATCCCCCTCCTGCCGTGCGGCATCCAGCTTGTCAAACTTGCGCTGATAGAAGCCGTCCATAGCCTGTTTGAGCACACACTGCTTATAGCCGCTCGGGTGGGCGCAATAGGTGTACACGATCTCGCGGCGGGACAGTTTGTCGGGAAAGTGGAAGCGTGCGCACTCGCAGTAGATCACGCCCCGACCGCGATCTCGGATAAAGTAGGGGCAAACGCCCTCGGGTGCCTCCTCCTGCTCCCGGCGCA
>CAYWVC010000142.1:0-1818 GCA_964461635.1 uncultured Lachnospiraceae bacterium | reverse complement strand
AGCAGAAGTCCGAAAAGACCGCTGAACATAAGCCTGTTCAAAATAAGCCTGTAGAGCAGAAGCCTGCTCAGCAGAAAAATGCTCAGAAGCCCGTTCAACAGAAGCCTGCTCAGAAGCAGAATAAGCCTACATCGGAAAAACCTGTAGAACAGAAACCTGCTCAGAAGCAGAAGTCCGAAAAGACCGCCGAACAGAAGCCTGTTCAAAATAAGCCTGCGGAACAGAAAAATGCTCAGCAGAAGCAGAATAAGCCTACATCGGATAAGCCTGTAGAACAGAAGCCCGTTCAGCAGAAGTCCGAAGCTAAGGTTGAGACTAAAGCGGAAGCTAAGGTTGAAAACAAGCCGAAGAAAGCCGAAGTCAAGGTTGAGACAAAGGTTGAGACTAAGGCTGAGACCAAGGTTGAAGCGGAACCTCAGCGTCGCTCAGCACTCGGAAACGAAGGCAAGCCGAGAAGTCGCCGCGAAAACAAGCCGAAAAACGTCCGCAATATCCCCGCAAGCAGCGTGACAGTCCCCGAAACCCTCGGTCTTGAAAACTTCAAGAATACAAAGAACGAAGGCTTCGGCTACGGCGAGTATAAGAGCGGCAAAATGTCAAACGACATCAGAAAGAAGCCGAAGATTACCGACCCCCAGAAGGCTAACCGTGACGCACTGAAGGCTCTCACCATCAACGTGGACGAGGAGAACAGAAAAGCAAGAGAGGCGGCTGAAAAGGCAAAGGAAGCAGCTGAAGCGGCAGAAAAAGCCGAAAAAGCAGAGCCTGCACCCGAATACCCTCTCATGACACTTGAAGCTCACGAAATAGTCGAAGCGGAGGTTCTTCCCACAGTCGAAGAGAAAGCCGAAATCGAGACAGCGGAAGAAGTTGCGGAAGCTGAAGCTCAGGTTGAAGCTCCTGCCGAGGAAAAGAAGATCCGTGAGGGCGTAACACAGGCTGAAATGGACTTTGCTCTCGACTTTGCAAACACCCTCCTCGAAAACATGAAGCTCGACGCAAAGGCAGAAGCGGCAGACGCAGGGGATGAGGAATACGTCGTAAACGGAGACGCAAACGTGTACCCGAAGATAAACATCGTCGGAAACGATACGGGAATCCTTATCGGTCACCACGGTGAAACACTCGACGCAATCCAGTACCTTGTAAACCTGTCCGCACTCCGTAAGTCGAAGCAGAAGGACGGCGACTACGTTAAGATAGTTGTTGACATCGAGGGCTACCGTGAAAAGAGAGAAGAAACTCTCCGTTCGCTTGCAAAGAGAATGGCGGCAAAGGCAGTCAAGTATAAGAGAAATATCTTCCTTGAGCCGATGAACGCATACGAGAGAAGAATCATCCACAGCGAGCTTCAGTTCTACGAAAACGTGTCCACACACTCCGTAGGCACGGATAAGGACAGAAAGATCGTCATCACCTATGAGGGAGCGGATAAGCGAGAAAGAAGCGAGAGACGTTCCTACGACGGCAAGAGACGAGAGGAAAGAAACGGTGAAAGACGAGACGGAGAACGCCGCCGCCAGAAGCCGGTAAAACTTCCGATAGACAAGCTTGAAGACCTCCTCGAATCCAGAGAGGGCGAATAAAGAAATAAAAGGGAGCTTTTTGAAAAGGCTCTCTTTTTGTTTTGGTGTATTTTGAATATGTCATTGGGACGAACGTGAATTTTTCCTACATATGGTTTGGGTTTGTTACGTCTGTGTGGCGGCAGCAAGCCACCGCCCTACGAAATTTTGGGGGAATTCATTTTTCATTTTTCGTTCTTCATTCTTCATTCTTCATTTCTCATTTAACTTTAATCTTCTTCCCCTTTCTTAT
>CAYWVC010000141.1:0-1883 GCA_964461635.1 uncultured Lachnospiraceae bacterium | reverse complement strand
GGAAGCTGATACGTTATGGTAACGCCGTCGGTTATGAGCACTATAGAGCCCAACAAATCGGTTCGATACACGGTAATGTTACTCGCCTCAAGGCGTTCAAGAATCTCCGCCTTCGGGTGACCATATTTATTACCCTTCCCGCAGGATATTATCGCCATCGTGGGCTTGACCGCCGCGAGAAAGTTCTCGGACGTTGAGCTGTCCGAGCCGTGATGCCCTACCTTCAGCACGTCGCACCTGAGCTTACCGCTCGAAGCGTACTGCGCAACCAAAGCACTCTCGGACTTTTTCGACGCGTCTCCCGTCATAAGAAGCGAGGTATCCCCGTAATCGACCCTTGCCACTATACTGTTATTGTTTTTGTCGGTATAAGTATCGAGCGGACCGAGTATCGTGATCTCCAGCTCCCCGACAGTATAACTGTCGTTCGGAGAGGGATCGATCGTCGTGACGCTGTGCGTCGTGATAGCTTCCTCAAGGTTTTTATACACCTTAGTTTCTGTCGCATAAGTATACGGCTCCATTATCACGTGTCCGACGCTGTATGTGTTCACGACCATATCTGCACTGCCTATGTGGTCGGCATCGGGGTGAGTCAGCAAAAGATACTCTATCTCCTCAACCCCATGATCGTCAAGGTAACGCTTGAGGTCATCCTCGGCATCCTCGTCACCCGCATCGATCAATACGTTGCCGCTCGGAGCCATAATGAGTATGCTGTCCCCCTGCCCCACGTCGATCATATGTATCTCCACGGTTCCTTCCGTAACGGTGTGTGAGGGCTTGCTTTGATGAAAGAACGAAACGTATATGACGCCCGCTTTATCAAGTGCCATAAGACCGCATAATGCGGCTACAATCAACAGTACTATTACAGCCAATACCGACGATGCGTGCCTTGATCTGCGAGGTATCTTCGGTGTCTTCTTTTTACGCGCCATATGTTCGCCCCTTCCGTCGTACCGTTCCCGACGTGTTGGAAACGGCATTCTAAATGAATATTTTGTTGTATTATATCATATGGCAGAATTAAATCAAGGATTTTATGTTAATTCAAAAATAATTTTATTAGCGTGCCGAAGCGGTCTCCTCTTTCTCGGCCTCACGGGAAGATTTTTTCAAATTAATTTTCAAAAACTATTGACAAAACAAGGAGAGTGCGGTATAATATGATGCGTTGTCGATGCGGCATTAGCTCAGTTGGATAGAGTGCCTGGCTACGAACCAGTAGGTCGGGGGTTCGAATCCCTCATGCCGCGCCACAAAAAAGCACTTGCTTTTCTAAGCAAGTGCTTTTTTGTTTTCGGTTCAGGTCAGCGCGGTGCCGTCCGAGAACGCATTGCCGACCTTTTCACCGAGGACGTAATACGCGTGATTCATACCGTCATAGGTGATCGGGCGGAGCTTCATCGGATCTATTTTCCCGGCGGTCAGAACACTTTCATCGGCGCAAACGTTGACGATCTCACCAACAAGACGGCAACTGTTTTCATCGTAGCTTATAAGCCTGCACTCAACCGCCATCGGCAACTCCTTGATAAGCGGAGCATCCACGAATTCACTCTTCTCGGTATGGAATCCGGCTTTTTCAAGCTTATTCGCCACGTCGTTGCCGGAGACTATTCCCACATAGTCGCACGGAACGACCGTATCGGCGGTAGCCATACTGACGGTAAATGCCCCTCTTGCCAAAATATTCGCCGTCGTTTTATGCTCGGCACTCACACAAATTGAGAGCTCGTTGCTCTCACTGATACCGCCCCACGCGGCGTTCATAGCGTCGGGGGTTCCGTCCTCGCCATAGGTCGCGATAATGAATACCGGCTGAGGATACAAGATAGCCTTTGCTCCGAAATTTTTTCTCATATTTCCCTTCTCCTTTA
>CAYWVC010000140.1:0-1973 GCA_964461635.1 uncultured Lachnospiraceae bacterium | reverse complement strand
TATAAAATTAGGTGGTCTTTTTTTGATTTTTTAGAAAGTATTTTTAACTTTTTTTGAAAAAGTGAATTTACTCCCTTAATTTTTTGATGATAGGTGGCCTTTTAATGATGAAGGACAACTGAATATAAGTTAAAATATATGAGGAGGAAATTTATTATGTTATTAAAAGAATGGCTTAGTATTTGGCTAAATAAATACACAAAACACACGGTTAAACTTCGCACTTACGATAAGTATAATTACATTATTGTTAAGCACATCAATCCAAAACTTGGAGATTATGAGTTAGTTGACCTAAATGCGGTTATCTTGCAAGACTTCGTTTTGAGCGAACTTGAAAACGGGAATTTAAAAACGGGAGAAAAGTTATCCAACAACTCGGTTATTGGGATTGTGAATGTTTTGAAAAGTGCGATTTCGCTCGCAAAATCTTTGGAGATAACCCAAAAAGATTGCACAAGCAAAATTAGACTGCCACAGGCAACCGAAAAGCCCGTTACGGCTTACGAAAAGAACGAACAAAGCAAACTGGAAGAATATTGTTTGAAGTCTGGAAAACCAAACCATATTGGAATTGTTATTTGCCTTTATACTGGAATTAGACTTGGCGAACTTTTGGCACTCACTTGGGAAGATATTGACTTTGCAACTGGAATAATGTGCATAGACAAAACATCTTACCGCATTAAAGAAAATGGAACTCCACGAATTGTTATAGACAAACCCAAAACCAAAAATTCCAGCAGAGTTATACCACTCCCAAAATCTTTGTTAGAGATTTTAAAGAAAATAAAAAAGCAATCCACTTCGGAATATGTTATTTCAACAAGAACGAATGGCATTGTGGGAACAAGAGCATACCAGAGAACTTACGAAAGAATTTTGGCAAAATTAGATATTCCATACAGAAACTTTCACTCGCTTCGCCATACATTCGCCACTCGTGCTATTGAAATGGGAATGGACGTGAAAACACTTTCTGAAATTCTTGGACACAAAAATCCGATGATAACCTTGCAACGATACACCCACTCAATGCTATCTTACAAAACCGATATGATGAACAAAATGGGCAAAAACTTGGCTGTCTAATTTTGTCAAAGTGGAACATCTTTTGAACTGAATATGTTAAGATTATAGTGAAAATTAAATTTTGAAATCCCTAATTTTACATTAGATTAAATCCCTTGCTCGCAGGAAAGAGCAAAAAGATTTTGAGATGTAAACAAGCAAAAATGGCAGTCAAAGTTAAATTTTATAAAATCAGTTAGAAAATTAAGAACAATTTTTTCATTCAATCATTTTGAAATCCTTGATGGCAAGGGTATAATATTAGTAGCAAAGAAAAAATAAAGGGAGAAAATATGCTTCTTAGTGTAAGTAGGAGAACAGATATCCCAGCATTTTATGCTGACTGGTTTTTTAATTGCTTGAAGCAAGGATATGTGCTTGTGCCAAATCCAATTAATCCAAGCAAAGTGGCAAAAATCCTTCTCAAAAAATTTGAAATAACAAGTGTGTCTACAAATTTAATTGGGGATAAAACTGTGGAAACAAAAGGCAATATTGAAGGCATAGTTTTTTGGTCAAAAAATCCAAAACCAATGCTTAATAAAATAGATAAATTGAATGGTTTTACATATTATTTCCTCTACACTTTGAATGCTTATCCGAGCAATATTGAAGGTGGACTTCCGTCACTAGAAGATAGAATAAATACTTTTAAGGAACTATCCAAACACTGCCCTGTAATTTGGAGATATGACCCTATTTTAATGGCTGACGGCATTGACGAAAATTGGCATTTGGAAAAGTTTAAATATTTATGCGAAAGCTTAAAGGGTCACACCAAGCATTGCAAAATTAGTTTTGTGATTGAAAGTTATTCGGGTTGTGCTAAAACTGTTCACGCACCAAACGAAAAAGAAAAAAATATTCTACTTGAAAACTTCTCAAAAATTGCAAAAGAGAAC
>CAYWVC010000139.1:0-1994 GCA_964461635.1 uncultured Lachnospiraceae bacterium | reverse complement strand
GCGCGTCCGTCTGTATGCACCGCGTAGGTGGCCAGACAGTAGCCGGAATTGGTTCCCGCGTACCCGGTCTTTCCCGCCGTGACGTTCAGGGAGTGCGGCTGGTTCCCGGGATATTTGTTTTGCATGAGGGTGACCAGTAGATAGTTGGTGGCATAGTAGGTGAAGGTCTTTCCGCTTTCTGCGGTGCAGGAAGCATTGTAGGAGGTGGCGGTCAGCACCTGTCGGCAGAGCGACATATCCATTGCATAGGCCAGGATAGCTGCCATATCCCGACAGGTCGTGTAGTTGGCCTCGTCCTGAAGCCCCGTGGGGTTCGAGAAGTGGGTGTGCTCCAGCCCCATGGAGGAGACCTTGCGGTTCATGAGAGAGACGAACTCAGCCTCGGTTCCCGCGACGTAGCGCGCCAACTCGGTGGCGGCGATGCCGTCGGATTCCAGTATGGTCAGATAGAGCAGGGATTCAACCGTCAACTGCTCCCCCGGCTCCAGCCCGATGCCGGAGGCACCGGCGCGGTACATGGCATCGTAGGTCTCCTGACTGATGGTGACGGGGTGCTCCAGGCT
Source organism: uncultured Lachnospiraceae bacterium (assembly GCA_964461635.1). Classification (GTDB taxonomy): domain Bacteria; phylum Bacillota; class Clostridia; order Oscillospirales; family CAG-272; genus RGIG3994. The sequence continues at coordinate 1,431 of CAYWVC010000139.1, read as the reverse complement.
GACATTCTCGGGCAGGTTCTCTACCGCCACGATGAGGGTCATGATCTTGGTCATGGAGGCAGGGTACATCTTCTCGTCAGCCAGGCGGGAGGCGATCACCTTTCCCGAAGAGAGGTCTACCAACGCGGCGCGCTGAGAATGGATGCTTCCCGCGTCGATGATCTTGCTCCCTTCCGCAAAGGGAATGCTTACGTCCCCCACGGCTCCGTCGGCAAAGGGATGACTACCCGGTGTCGTGATGGAGTTGCCGGTCTCGACGGGCAACTCCGGAATATCATCCCCCATGGGATCGTCCGGTTCAGCATTGCGAAAGGCGACACCTCGAACAGAGATCAGCGTGAGAATGATCAGCAACAATGCAGCGACCGCGATGATGAGCAGCAGGAGGAGTTGCCGCTCCTCATCGTTCGTGCGGCGGGAGGCCGTTCGTGTGATGGAGGTATCAGGGGCAGGACGCGGTCTGACGGGGGGGCGGGTTTGAGGGTTGGTTTGCTTCATAGTGGACTCCCTGTAACTGCCGAAGGGCAGGTTATGCTACCAAAGGGGCACCGCCGACACCACTTCAAACAAGCGCGTCCGATCGTGGCGCGATGTGTGAAGGGACGTGTCGTACGGTGCCCCTTTGGAAATACGTCGGGACGAGTCTTGCGATATCGTCACAACGCCGGATGGAATGTCAAACTCAAACGATGCAGTACAGCACCACGACCATCACGAAGAAGATGACCGACAGAGCCGTCGTCAGGATGCGGAGCTGTCTGTCCTTTTGACCGGACTTGCCCTTAGCAAAGAAAGTGTCCGCGCTACCGGAGATGGCACCGGAGAGCTTCTTGTCCTTGCCGGACTGCATCATGACCACCGCAACCAGGGCGAGTGAGATCACGCCCAGAAGAATACCTAAAATCAGTGCAACTGTTCCCATATTGTTGATCTGCCTTTCTTATTAATACGCTGTAGACCGTGTTGACACACGAGCACACATAACTGCCCTGTATTATACCATAAAATCAAGGAAAATGCAAGAGGATTTCAAAAAAAGTTAGGGGAAGGAGTACATACTTTTGGGACAAAAAGTCGTATTGAATCGTGGATTCAACAGGGCGAAATGCACAAATCCGGGTATTTTCAAAAAAGGACTTGACAACCGAATGGATTTGTGCTATAATACATCCGTTCACAAGGAAGCGTAGCTCAGCTGGTTAGAGCGCACGGTTCACATCCGTGAGGTCAAGGGTTCGAGTCCCCTCGTTTCCACCATAGCAGAACCGAGAGTTGATACAATTATCGACTCTCGGTTCGTTATTTTTATGCGAAAAAGGCTTGTAGCTGCAAGGGTTTTCGTACTTGCGATGCACCCATTGGAAAAATACTTCCGACCTAAATTCCTCACCGAATTATCCTATACGCCCCCAACCGTCCGAAATAGCTTGC
>CAYWVC010000138.1:0-2000 GCA_964461635.1 uncultured Lachnospiraceae bacterium | reverse complement strand
ATTTAATTGTTGCAATGGATCTTCATTTACAAATATCATCTTTATATTTTCAGCCTCTGATTTATTATCTCTTACACTTACCTGCACGGTTACGGTATTTGAATTTGTTGATTTAACACCATCTTTTTCATATACAGGCACTATGTAAATGCTTCCACTTGGTGCTTCTCTGTCTATATTTGATATTGTCAAACTTGCAATTTCGCTATGTGTTTCTCCATCTGTAATTCTTGCATATATCGTTGTGTTTTCTGAAACAACATACACATCTTCTTTGAAGTCTTCCCAGTTTCCATTTTCACCAATTTTTACTTGTTTTCGTTCGCCGTTTGTTTCCGGCCATTCTATCTGAACTGCAACACTTTCATTAGTATAATCCATAGAACTTGGAGTTAAGCTAATCGTTCCAGAAACTTGTTTTGTAGTTACTTGTACCGTTGTTAAAGCTGTTTCATTGCCCGCATTATCTCTTACTACTACACCAACTTCATATGTTTCACCTGCAGCAAGTCCAATATAAGTGTATGATGAATTTGCCGTAGTAGCTTTTTTCGTTTCACCTAAATAGAAATCATATTCTTTTACTCCAGATGTAGCATCACTAGCCACCGCTTGTAACACAATTGTAGTTGAAGTTGTAACATACGATGTAGTAACTGTTGGTGCAGTCTTGTCTACCCTTATTTCATATAACACACTATTGCTCTCCGCCTCTTCATACGATTTATTATATGCTTTTGCATATATTACCGTATTATTAGTATCGCTGCTATACGCAATTGTCGTTCCAGCTGTCCAACTGTTTCCATCATAACTATATTTATAACCAACTTCGCCAGGTCCTGCAAGCTCACTTCCACCAATTTGGATTATTAAGCCCGTTCTACTCCAAGTTTTACTGCTAACAACTTCACCACTTGAATTTGTAACACTTATTGTTGGTACAGTTGGTGCACCGTAAATTGTATATTCTTTTGTTGTTCCTGTTAATTTATAGTTAGTATCCGAAGAGTTATTACCAGTTACACTTGCTATCGAAGCAGTTGATGTATATGTGCCAGGTTCAATTTCAGTTGTTCTAATTATGTTTAATGTTTCACCCGTTATGCCACTTTCAGCAGTCGCTGTCGGTGCTTGAGCACTTCCAGTATATCCAAACGAAACTGTTTCGCCCCAAACAACTGCAACTTCTTTTGGTGTAATCGTCCACGAAATAGTCTTATTTGCAACCGTTCCATCAGACCATACAAAATTTTCTGTATTTTCCAATTCAAAAGTAACACTATATGTACCTACATTTTTAGCACTTGTAGTGCTTGAACTTGTTATACTTGCATGCGTTGGTGCTGTAATTCCGCTCGACTGTACACTTCCATTATACACCTTACTTATAGAAGTTGATGGGACTGTTATTGTTACTGTTGCTTTATTTACTGTTACACTTATTGTTTTACTACTTGGTGCTGTGTGGTTTGTTCCTGCTGCTACACTTACTGTTATTGTTGCTGTTCCTACTGCTTTTGGTGTTACTGTTATTGTTGTTCCACTTACACTTACTGTTGCTACACTTGTTGCTGAGCTTGTTGCCGATACCGTTCCATCTCCTGCTCTTGTTGCCGTTACCGATTGGCTACTTCCTCCATATGTAAATGTTAAACTTGTTGAACTTAAACTTAGACTTCCACTTGCTTTGCCTATTGTTGTCGTTACACTTCCACTCTTTGCATTATAGCTTGAGTTTCCTGGTGTGTAGTAATATACTGTATAACTTCCTGCATTTGTTCCTGTTGGTATTGTTGTACTTCCTGAACTTGAATAGTTACTTGAAGTCAATGATGTACTTGTTGAATAGTACACTGTTCCTTGTGCATTACTTGCTGATGCTAATGTTTGTGCACTTCCTGTATATGTTAATGTCTTTCCTGATACACTTAATGTATTTGTCGCTTTATTTACTGTTACACTTATTGTTTTACTACTTGGTGCTGTGTGGTTTGTTC
>CAYWVC010000137.1:0-2022 GCA_964461635.1 uncultured Lachnospiraceae bacterium | reverse complement strand
GTAGGAAACAGGGGCGCGCGGATGGCAAGGCTGGCCGCAAAAAAAGCGCCCCACCTGCTGTGGAAGCAGATGGGGCACTCCTCTTGCGCCACGGACGGCCTTTCGACCGAGTCCCGAAGGACTGGCAGCAAGCCTCGCACGGATATAATAGCGCACCGGGCACGAAAAGTCAAGCCCCGGCGGGCAAATTTCCCACCCTGTCCGGGTCAATGCCGCGGAACGCGCCGAAGGGCAGCATTGACGCGGGCAGGACAATGGGAAGACCGGCGGGCGGCGCACACGCTCCGTGTAGAGAGGCGGTTAACAATTTTCGGATTGTCAACAGAGCCGGAAAAATGCGCTGCGGCCACGGCCGCGCCCCGGGGGCGCCGCCGGAGAGGGCGGCGAAAAGCCGACATCTCCGGTGGGGGGTCGCAACCCCCTTGCGCAAGCAAGCCACGCGCACCCCGCGAGCCCCCAGCGGGGGCGGCAGGGGCGGGGGGGAGGCCGGGGAGAAGCCCCCGACACCGGAACGCCCACGGCGAAGAACCCCAGCAAGCCCGCGCAGGCGCGGGCGCGCAGCCAAAAGCCCGGGGGGCGCGGAGCGCCCAGAAGCGCGGCCGGAGGCCGCGCAGCGCCCCCCGGGCTGGAGCCGCCGCGCCGAGCCCGGCCGCAGCCGGGCGAGGGAACCCCCGAAGCCGCGTAGCGGGGCGCGCGGGGGGAGCCCCGGCGGGGCTACGCGCTGCCCAAGGAGCAAAGCCCGAGACGGAGCAAGGCCAACCGAAAGGGCGGCCGCAGCGCAGCGAGGGCGGCGACAGGGCAGACGGAGCCAGCGAGCGCCGCGGGAGCGCGCAGCGCGCACCAAGGCCGAGCGAGGGAGCCGGGGGGGAAGCGCGCAGGGGCGCGAAGCGGCGGGCGCGCCGCGCCGGAGCGGACGAGCCACGCAAGCAACGCGCAGCGGGGCGGCAGGACGCGGAGTGCGCAAAAAGGCCGCGGCGGCGCGCCGCAAGGCGCGGGGCGAGGGACGAAGGCCAGCCGCGGACGGCGCGCACAACATTGTGGGTGTGGGCGTTTGCCCACGCGGACGCGGGGGTGGCGCGCACCCGGGCGGCGACAGGCGACAGGGGAGCCCGCCGACCGGGAGAAAAGCGCCGCCGGGCTCCCGCGCCCGCAGCCCTCCGCTTTCGGTTTCCGGGCGGTTCCTTCTACTTGATAATAGGACATTATTCCGTCAGAGCGCATGAGCGATGGAGCGGAAGAATGGCAGTGAAATCTTCCATAACGGTCTGATCTACGAGTATCCAGACGGCAGTCAAGATGTGCTGTGCAGCACATCGCCCATATTCCGGGAACCGGGATGGGAACTTGCCGGATGGGATGAGAAGCCGAAGGGCGCAGCCCGTGAGGCTGGAAAAAAATCAGAAGGCGCAGACATGGAGCGCAGCATGAGGCGCGCCCGCGCCAAATTGCGCCGTCTGGCATTGGCCAATGATTTTGAATTTTTTGTGACATTGACCCTCGACCCAGCCAAAATTGAGCGATATGACGGCGAAAAAATTGTGAAAACCATGGGAAGATGGCTGGATAACATGGTTCGCCGGAACGGTCTTCGGTACATCCTCGTGCCGGAACGGCACAAGGACGGCGCGTTCCATTTCCATGGATTTTTCGCCGGGGCTGGTCTGATCGCCGCGGACAGCGGCGTTCAGTGGGACGGCCGGCCGGTATACAATCTGCCCCAGTGGACACTGGGATTTACAACCGCGCAGCGGTTGTATGGCGATTACCATGCAGCAGTAGGATATTGCTGCAAGTACATCGGCAAGCAGGAAGGCGAACGGCCGCTCGGCCGCTGGTATTACAGCGGCGGCGGCCTGAGAGAGCCGAAAAAGATTTACGGCGATTTGGATTACAGGGCTGTGGAAAACTCTGTGGAATTTTCAATTCCCGGGGCAAAAATCAAAGTTTCGAACGCAAAAGGAGGCAAAAATGATGAAAAAGTGCAAGATTGATGAAAAGTTGCTTGACCAGAAAATGTTGTGG
>CAYWVC010000136.1:0-2029 GCA_964461635.1 uncultured Lachnospiraceae bacterium | reverse complement strand
TATTAAATAAATCGGAGAAAGTTTTAATTAAATTAGGAAATATTTATTTGAATAAAGAAAGCGAGAAAAATAAATATTATTGTATCCAGTATGAAGATATGTTTGATTATCATTGAATAGAAAAGACATTTTGTGGAAAAGTACAACAATCAAATGAATACATGAACTTCATCCCAAAGAGGACATTTGTCATTCAAATGGGGATGAGTGAAGAACTGGAAAGACAACGAATTAAAAAAGAAAAGAAATCGAAAGAATACAGAGAAAGTGTTAAAAAAAATCAAAGAAAACAAATTATTCAATTATAAACAACTTGAAGAATGGACTGAATTGAAATATGATTATATTTTATTTGATATTGATTTCTGGAATAAGGGAACATCAGTGTTCAATGAGAGAATAATTGGAAAGAAACTATTGGTATTCTTAATTGGGGAAAGTTCCTTTTTGTATTTTTCCATTTTGTGTAATTTCTTTTAGTCTTTTTTGTTTAGTTTTCATGTTTTTTAACAAGCTTTGTTTTTCTCTTTTCGATAACGTTTTGATCCTCTTTTTATCTATTGTTTTATATAAGATTTTTCAAAAAGTGAAAAATGAAGGAAAGAAAAAGCGAAAATCAAAAAGAGAAAAAAGTTTTGTGAACAAATTTCCTGTCATTCTCCCTAAATAATCTGGAAATTCTTTCATTTTTCTGGCTCTTCGAAAAAGTGAAAAAAGAAAAAAAGAAAATCCAAACCGAAAAGAAAAACAGGGAAATGAAACAACAAAGAAAAAGAGAAAAACAAAATAGTGTAAATAACTTTTGACTGAAAAGAGAAAAGTAATGTTGAATCCCTTTGGGATAAGTTCTTTCTTTTGTATCGTTAAACTATTCTGTTTCTTCTTTCTTTGGTTTTTGGGTTTGAATGATAAAAAATGTCTTTGATTTGACTTTCGTTTTCCCTTTCGATTTTGTTTTGCACAAAACCTTTCCCAATTCCATGAAGAAGAACGAATCCCGTCATTTGTCATAAAATAGCCACTCCTCTTTTTTCTTTTCAACAAACAAGTGTTTCCCACAGAAATTGTTTGTTCACTTAATTTCTCATATTTTACAAACATCCATAACTTCTTTATTTGATTTCATATTTCGTTGGCGTTTTATTCTCCGTTTCGATTTCAAATTGAATTCAAATAATTACTCATCTGTCCTCGCCCAAGTTTCATAACACTGGATTATTTCCATGTTTAAATTACATCCAAATCATTCTCTGCCTTCATCTTTCATCAAAACATCAATTATCCCTTACCAATAATCCTTTTTAAGTGAGTATAATTCTTTCCAATCGTTTTCTTCACAAACAAATAAGGCTGATACATACGACGTGTTTGTGCATTTTTCAAGTTGCCGTGAATTGAATATTTATTTTCTTGAATTTCTTTCATCACCCTCTTCTTATGTTCTCGATCTCTTTTCTTGTTCATTTCGTTGTCTTTCATATCCTTTCTTTTGTTCTTCACTTATCTCCGTTTTAATGACAAGTATCCTCTTTTGTGTGAAATACATTTTTCAATATTAATCTGACACTTTTCAACAAAGTGAATTTTTCACTAGACGATAATCAAAATTATCTTTAACTTGACAACAAGAAAAGGTTTTCTTGTTTTCTTTCTTTAAATGAATATCTCCAATTGTCATTTAAAGAGGTAGTAATATCTCATATAAAATATATCCAATATTTGTGTTTTTGATTTCTTATTTCATTAGATGTGTCAATCGTCATAGTGATCCTAAATTGAATTCAAACGATTTCTTATCTATTATCTCCCATTCCCAATCATTTCAATCATAAATTCCTATGTTCAAATAATACCCAAATTTCTCTTCATCTTCTTCAATCATAAAGTATTAACTACTTCTCCCAATGATTTTGTCGTTAAATACAGATGTCTCCCAATCCCTATAATCAACATAACTATCAAATGATACCTCACTACATTTCAATTCTGCCCATTCTTCAAGTTATTTGAATTAATTATTTATTAATAA
>CAYWVC010000135.1:0-2066 GCA_964461635.1 uncultured Lachnospiraceae bacterium | reverse complement strand
ATAATGTTCGCAGAGGATTTGAGAAATGATAACGATTAAAGAAGCGGAAGAGATATTGAAAAAGGAATATCATGTTGATAATTATTTGTATGTTGTAGATAAAATTTTGCTCCCCGATTTTAGATTGGATAAGCACGATGTGGATTTTAAGAATACGATATTTGCATCCGTTCGGCAATTGGGATATTCCGATAAGTGCGATGTAACCGTATATGAGGTTATTCTCAACGAGGGCGTGCAGAACCGCCGCGTAACGATTACGCAAGAGATGTTCCGTATTCTGAGAGGACTTGGCGTAAATAATGCCGTAGTTGCATTTTCAAATGCAGACCGACGCAATTATCACCTCTCACTCTTGACGGGCAAATACGAATTTGACGGCGAAAAGGTCGTTAAGATTCTTTCCAACCCTCGCAGATACTCTTATAGTTTGGGGTACGGAACAAAGACCAAAACAGCATACGACTTCTTGATTGTTAAAGGTAAGGTAAGCTCCCTTGACGAGCTTATCAATCGTTTCTCCGTCGAGGTAGTCAACAAACAATTCTATCATGAAATCGCACTTGCATTCACAAAGCTTGTCGGCGGTCAGCGTGACGGCAAAAGCTTTGAAAAGGAACTTAATCTCTACGGTGTTACAGACCAAAACAAAAACGCAGAGTTTGCCGTGCGACTTATCGGTCGTATTGTGTTCTGTTGGTTTTTGAAAGAGAAAAAGAGTGAAAACGGTATTCCCCTTATTCCCGCAAATTTACTTGCACTTGATTGCGTTAAGACAAGTGAAAACTATTATCACGATATCCTTGAACCGTTGTTCTTTGAACTTTTGAATACAAGTCAGCCTCGCCGCAAAGGGAAATTCGCCTGTGAGGAAATTTATACACAAATTCCCTATTTGAACGGCGGTTTGTTCAGCCCTCACGCCGACGATTACTACAAGTTTTCTCCCGAATTGCAAGCGGGACAGTACGGACTTGTTACCGTTCCGAACGAATGGTTTGAGTATTTCTATGAAATATTGGAACAATACAACTTTACCGTTGACGAGAATACCTCTTACGATATTGAGCTGTCTATCGATCCCGAAATGCTCGGCAGAATTTTTGAAAACCTCTTAGCAGAAATCAGTCAGGAAACAGGAGAAAACGCAAAGAAAAGCACGGGGAGCTTTTATACGCCCCGTGACATTGTTGACTACATGGTTGACAGCAGTATTCTTGAATATCTCAAAGTCAAGACCGGCATTGAAGAAGCAAGACTTCGTGCTCTTATCAGCTACAGCAAGGAGGATGACGAGCTTGCCGTGTTTACCCTGCCCGAAAAGAAGCAACTTATCAATGCTTTTTATACCGTAACTGTACTCGATCCTGCTTGCGGTTCGGGAGCATTTCCAATCGGTATGCTTCAAAAGATTGTCTATATGTTACAGGAGATTGATCCCGAAGCGAATCTTTGGTTTGATAAAGCAACGGAAAACATAAGTTTTCTGCTCAAAAAGGAATTTGAGAAAAAATTCAATGCAGGTTCTCTTGACTATATCAGAAAACTCAGTGTTATTCAGAACTCTATCTTCGGTGTGGATATTCAGCCCATAGCGGTTGAGATTGCCCGCCTGCGTTGCTTCCTTTCTCTTATCATTGAGGAAAAGGTATATGACGACGAACTGAACAGAGGCATCAATCCTTTGCCAAACCTTGACTTCAAGTTTATTATTGCCAATACGCTTATATCCTTGCCGCATGAAAGCGATCATATCAAAGAAGTCGTATCGGATCAAATATCATTGTTTGAGCGAGAAGACCATATAGAGCAATTGAAAGCGGTCCGTGAGGAATACTTCGGCACCAACGATGCGGAAACCAAAACCGAGTTGAAATTTGCCTTTAGCGAGATTCAAAAGGCGATGTTTCAAGAAGCTTTGAATAACAGTAAAATGGCATCGGAACGCTATCAGGCGCTCTTTCAGTGGAACCCGTTCGGTGACGAAAAAACCGATTGGTTCGATCCCGAATGGATGTTTGGCATTAAAGACGGTTTTGATATCGTTATCGGTAATCCGCCGTATG
>CAYWVC010000134.1:0-2073 GCA_964461635.1 uncultured Lachnospiraceae bacterium | reverse complement strand
AAAAATCTCAAATAATGCTTGACAAGGGCAGACACGGTATGGTATAATAACCGATGCCGCGTGTCTACGGCTTTTTAAGTGTGCCTTCGGCACCGCCGCAATCAGCGAGTCTTATAGGAAAGAGAGGTACATTTCCGTGTTTGCTATTATCGAAACAGGCGGAAAGCAGTACAAGGTCAACGAAGGCGATATCATCTTCATTGAGAAGCTTGATGCTGCCGAGGGCGAGAACGTCACGTTTGACAAGGTTCTTGCCGTTTCCGTTGAAAACGGTCTCAAGGTCGGTGCTCCGGTTGTTGAGGGCGCCAAGGTCGTGGCTCAGGTTCTTCGCAACGGTAAATCCAAGAAGATCTACGTTATGAAGTACAAAGCCAAGAAGAACGAGAAGAAAAAGATCGGTCACAGACAGCCCTACACGAAGGTTCAGATCGCATCTATCGAAGCGTAATGACGAAAATCACTTTTTTCAGAAGCGGCGGAAGCTTCTATGGCTTTGAGGAAACCGGTCACACCGGATACGGAGAGGCGGGGGAGGACGTTCTGTGCGCGGCACTTTCGGCTATGACTATGCTTGTGGTCAATACCGCCGAGGTAGCGTACGCCTCCGACGTCGAATATTCCGTTAACGAGGGTGCGACCGAGATCAAGGTCCGCTCCAAGGCGGCGTTGGTCGAGTTTGAGGACGATGAGCGCAAGAGATATGCGGTCTCGGGACTCTTCTGCGGATACTACTATCAATTGATGGATCTGCAGGAGGAATATTACGATAATCTTGAAGTCAACGTGGTCGACAGGGACTACCAATGATCCGCAAATAATAACGGAGGATGAAACGATGTTAAGAATCGGATTACAGTTCTTTGCTCATAAAAAGGGCGTTGGTTCGACGAAGAACGGACGTGACAGTGAGTCAAAGCGTCTCGGTGTGAAGAAAGCCGACGGTGCTCACGTTATTGCCGGTAATATAATCGTCAGACAGCGCGGATCTGCCATTCTCGCGGGTGACGGCGTAGGCGTCGGAAAGGATTATACCCTTTTCGCTCTGAAGGACGGCAAGGTCAGCTTTACCCACAAGACCAAGAGCAAAAAGCAGGTCAGCGTTATCGCAGACTGACAAAGTGCATTTTCCGGGGCAGATGCTTCTGCGCCCGGTAACACAAAAAGCACGGCACGTACAGCTTAAAAACTGTGCGTGCCGTGCTTTTTGACCGTTAACGGTCATATCCACGTGGGATATTTCTCTACGAAGCTGCAAGCGTGGTCGATCCAATCCTGCACGTAAGGGATCACTCGGTCGGCGCGTCCGTTAGCTACCGTCTCGTTGGCAAGCGACAGACCGTGTACGCCGACGGGGAAAACGTGCAGTTCAAAATGCACGCCGGAAGTGGCAAGAGCGTCGGCAAGCATCAGGGAATTCTGTATCGGCACCGTCTTGTCCTCAAAGGTATGCCAGATGAAGGCGGGCGGTGTGGTAGGGTCTACGTGACGTTCCAGCGACCATTCCTCGATCTCGGCGTCACCGTAGTCCTTGTTGCCCGAAACGTTTTGTATCGAGCCGCGATGAGCGTACTCTCCCGCCGTTATAACGGGATACGAAAGGATCATTCCGTCGGGACGGTTTATCCCCTCGGGCTCACCTGCAAATTCCTCACGAAGTACCGGGCTGTTCCAAAGTATTCCGCACGACGCCGCAAGGTGTCCGCCCGCGGAAAAGCCGCAGATGAATATGCGTTGCGGATCTATACGGTATCTTTCGGCATTCTTTCTGACGTGCGCGACTGCGTGCGCAGCTTGCTTGAGCGGCTCGTGATCCTTCGCCTTTTCCTTTACGGAATAGCGCAGAAGGAAGACGTTGAAGCCCGCACCGAGAAATCGCGTGACTATGGGCTCCGCCTCGCGCTCGGAGAGAAATTTATATCCCCCTCCGGGACAAACGACGACCGCACTGCGAGGCGCAGGGGTCATATCTCCCGAGTCGTCGTAGACGTAGGTGGTCAACGTGACCTCCGGATATTTGTCGGACATACTTACAGTTTCGTAAAGCATAAGAAAGCCTCCGTTTCTCCGCCGTTG
>CAYWVC010000133.1:0-2108 GCA_964461635.1 uncultured Lachnospiraceae bacterium | reverse complement strand
GAGAACTGGCTTGCGCGACGAGCGGCTTTGAGACCGTACTTCTTTCTCTCCTTCATTCTCGGGTCACGAGTGAGGAGACCGGCGGCCTTGAGAGCCGGACGGTAGTTCTCGTCTGCCTGAAGCAGAGCACGGGCAAGTCCGTGACGGATGGCACCCGCCTGTCCTGAAACACCGCCACCTTTGACAGTGGAAATGATGTCAAACTTGCCGACGGTTCCGGTTACCGCAAAAGGCTGATTTACGATCAGCTTAAGGGTTTCAAGACCAAAATAATCGTCAATATCTCTGCCGTTGATCTTAACGGCACCGCTTCCCGGAACTATACGTACGCGGGCGATGGATTTCTTTCTTCTGCCTGTTCCGTAGAAATAAGGCACTGAGCTTTCGTACATTTCAATAATCCTCCCTTATTTTCAGAACTCGTAAGCAGTCGGCTGCTGAGCCGCGTGCTTGTGGGCATCTCCGGCGTAGACCTTGAGACGGGTGAGAGACTTTCTGCCGAGGGTGTTCTTGGGGAGCATACCCTTGACCGCAAGCTCCATAGCGAGCTCGGGGCGTTCTGCCATCAGAGTCTTGTACTGAACGGCTTTGAGACCGCCGATGTATCCGGAATGACGGTAATAATACTTCTGTTCAAGCTTCTTTCCGGTGAGAACTGCCTTGTCGGCATTGATGATGATGACAAATTCGCCGCAATCGACCCCGGGGGTATACTCGGGACGATGCTTACCGCGAAGAATATTCGCGGCTGCAACGGCGGTTTTGCCCATCGGCTTGCCGGCAGCGTCGAGAACGTACCATTTGCGTTCTACTTCATTGACTTTTGCCATGTAAGTGGACATTGTTTTTCCTCCGCTAAAATGTTGTTTTTTATCAAGCTTGGCTATTATACCATACGCTTATGCATATGTCAAGCACTTTTTCAAAAAAATCTTGATTTTTTCAATTTAGTTTACCAAATGCTCTGTTTTTCTCTCGAATACAGCGTTTTTTCTCTGAAATCCTCGCGCGTCCGGAACGAATAAACCGCGTCATAATCCGTTTGGCACCGGCATATTATATATCAACGCGATCATCGTATCGCCGAAAACAACGGATATGAAGAAAGGAAAACGGTATGAAAAACGAATATTTGCCCGAGGGAAGTCTTGTCGGAACGGCGGAAAATTCCGAATATCTATCATCCATACAGGGCCTTGAAAAGGCTATGCAACTCGGGAAAATAATAGAATCCACCGCGCTGATGTGCGACGGTGATATGAGATTGCATATAGACCTTCACGGTTCGCGCGGGATCATAGAACCCGGTGACGTGTGTTACGATCCGAGCGGAGCGAGGGTCAAGGATATCGCGATAATTACCCGGGTCGGCAAACCGGTATGCTTTAAGATAATCGGTGTCGGAAAAGACCGTTTGGGCCCGTTTTTTCGACTGTCAAGACGCGAGGCACAGCTTGAATGCTACTCCAATTATTTGAGTGACCTTATTCCCGGAGATATTATCGGGGCAAAGGTTACGCATCTTGAGCCTTTCGGCGCATTCGTTGACATTGGATGCGGTATATCTTCCCTGCTCTCGGTCGATTCGATATCGGTGTCAAGGATCGATCATCCGCGGGACAGACTTTTTTGTGGAATGCCCGTGCGTTGCGTTGTAAAGTCCGTCGATGACTTTAACCGTCGGATATACGTATCAATGCGCGAATTGCTTGGCACTTGGCTTGAAAACGTATCCGAATTTTCCGCCGGGCAGACCGTAGCCGGCATAATTCGCAGTGTTGAAAGCTACGGGGTGTTTATTGAGCTCGCGCCGAACCTTGCCGGGCTTGCCGAGCTCCGCGAGTCTTCGGACGGGATCTGCGCAGGGCGTTCGGCTGCGGTATACATAAAGAGCATCATACCCGACAGGATGAAGGTGAAGTTGGTCCTGATCGACACTTACCCCGATAGCGGAAGCCCGCGTTCGCTGCGATACTACGTTGACCGGGACGTTGTCCATATCGATCATTGGCGCTATTCGCCCCCCGGCTCACCAAAGGTCATAGAAAGCGTTTTTTAATTCACAAAATCGGATGTGGCTACCGCATAATACGGTAGCCACATCTTAT
>CAYWVC010000132.1:0-2121 GCA_964461635.1 uncultured Lachnospiraceae bacterium | reverse complement strand
GCGCTTACGATTACAAATTTGAAGAACTCAAACACACTTACGTCGGGAAAATGCATGACATCGAACTCGACGCGTTAATGAAGGACTTGATCCCCCTACTCAAAGAACTTGAATGGTGGCAGTCTGGCGATACAAGTCAAGAAGATTATCGTTCGGCAGTCATAAAGTTCAAAGACAAGTGGTTATTGACAGAGCCAAAAGATAGAGTAAATCGTCTCATCGACGAAACTTTATCGGAGGCAAACGAAAAACTAAAAACTTCTCTGCTCTACGAATTAGAGAGAGAAGATTATTCTTGGTAATTGTAAACCATATTTAGACACAATATTCACTCCAGATAATTGCGCTTTATAATATTTTCTGGAGAAAATCGAGAGATGTAACAGGAGAAAAAATCAAATGGATAAAACTCAACAAATTGAAAAAATTGCAAGAATATTATGTGGCGCTGACGATAACTACGATTATGATTGCCAGCATTGTACCCTACTAACTTCTTGTGCATCGATGAAAGATGCAGTAAAACTTTACAACGCCGGTTATAGGAAGTTTGATAAAGATATTGACTTTTACACAATACGAAAAGAGTACAACGATTATATGGGCTACGATGATTACGTCGTTGCAACTCCTACTCTTCATACATACAGATTTCGAACTGAACTTGAGGCTAGAGAGTTTGTAGCGTCACTTAAGGCACGGAAATGAATAGCATCGATATTATTTGCGTCGTTACGTTGATTGGCATCCTGGCATACATCTTGTTGTGCAACAGAAACAGACCACGATTTTAACCTCAAAAACGGCAAAATTTTTAAAATCAAAGTAGTCTTTTATTTAAATTCTCGAGGAGCAAAATATGAAAAAAATTAAGGTTTATACTTCAAAAGGCATTTATACAGTAGATGATGTAACGTGCCCTCTCAACGCAATCGGCGTTATCAAAAGAGACTTAGGGAGCAATATTGAGGTGTATAACACAAAAGAAATCGACGACTACGAATATGATAACGAAGCAGATGATTGCGTTGGTATTTTATAATAAACCATAATTAGACACTATGAAATATAATTTACAAATTTTCCATTGCGGGCGATTAGTGCTCGAAAGCATATTTTTTGACTCGCTCGCGGCAGTAAAAAAGTGGGCGAAACAAGATACAATGACAAGATTATTTACTCGCCAAGGCGATTTAGCAGTAATTATTCAAACAAACGAATATGGCGAGCAATGCATTATCGACGAATTTCATTAAGGAGAATTTATGACAAACAAAGAAGAATTTTTACAGATATGTTCGTGTATAAAGCGCGACGGCATAAACGACTTGTTAGACTGGTTAGAAAAATCTGATTTTTATATGGCACCGGCAAGCACAAAATTTCACGGAAACTACGCAGGCGGTCTACTCGCCCACTCTCTCAATGTTTATCGAGCATTAAAGGATTTGGTTCAATTGCATAAATTAAGCGTTTCTGAAGAAACGATTGCGATTGTCGCATTGTTTCATGATAGCTGTAAGGTAAACTTCTATAAACAAGCACGACGCAACGTTAAGGACGAAACCGGGCATTGGGTTGAAAAATTAGTATATGAAATTGATGAAAAGTTTCCTTGCGGCGACCACGCCGATAAATCCATTATCATCATACAGCAATACATAAAGTTAACGCCAGAAGAAATCCTTGCCATCAGAGCGCACATGGGAGGCTGGGACAACTCAGCCAAGGGCGGTTCCTATTGCGTTGGGAAAATATTTGAGAAGTCCCCCCTAGCCGTTCTTTTACATTTAGCGGATATGACTGCTACATATTTATACGAAGGACAACAAGATGCCAATTGAACGAGATAATTTTGCACTGATATTCCTTAAATCCGCCGACGGAACGTATCAGCGAATATCAATAGACCTAACTTCCATAACAACTCTTTTTTCGCTAGACTCGGAAGACATGATTTCGTGTGAAGGATATGTAAAAGAGCGAAAACTTGTAATTGAACCCCAAGAATTAGAAAACGAATGGGAAGAAAAAATTCTTACCGGAATCAAAAACGACAAATAATTAAAGGAGGCAAAAATATGCCAGATAAAGAAAAACTCAATATTCACCAAAAGATTT
>CAYWVC010000131.1:0-2133 GCA_964461635.1 uncultured Lachnospiraceae bacterium | reverse complement strand
TCTCCTTCCGTCCGCCGGTCAGCCATGCCTGTAACAGGCTGATGGTCGCACCGGTACGGAGTGCCAGAAAATACCTTGCGGTGGATTCATCCATCCCCGGCAGTCTGCCCTGGGACTGCTCCAGAGCCTTGGCGTTTTTCATATGGCAGGCGTAGATGATATCCTGCCGCCCGATGTCCATGAGCCATTTCAAGATATCGCTGTGCGCTGTCCAATACGACAGATAACCCTGTATCAGTTTCCATTCATCGAGTTGTGTACCGGGCTCGGCCATATGCAAGGCCTCCCTGAAGCAGAGGTCGCACCGCCAATACAGAATGTCCGACAGATTATCAAAACAGCGGTAGATGGTGGTTCGTGCCACGCCGGAGGCTTTCTGCACATCGGTCACGGTCACTTGGTCAAAAGACTTCTTTTCAAGGCATTGCAGAAGTCCGTTATAGATCAAGTCCGCAGACCGGGCGGCGCGTTTGTCATGGCTGATGTGGTACATTGTCGCTGTCCTCCATATATTGACTCAAATATCCGTTTCCCCATGTATAACCGTAAGGTGTATCTTCGTTTTTTAACAGTTTTTCGGGCAGATTCAGGGAAATGCCGCCCAGCACCATGCCGCAGACAATAGCAAGGATCCATTCCTTGACAGTGGGCGCGGATTCCGCACAGAACGAAATGATAATGCCCACGGCAATGGGGATATATCCGAACAGGGTCGTTGCCATGCCGGGACTGTAAACCGTTCGTTTGCCTTTGCCATGAAATTGCCGATAGAGAAAAACGCCACCGGATACATGACCGAACACCTCGGCACCGCACAGGAACAGCTGCATCACACAGAAAAAGGGAGTTACGCCAACTGCCAATACCACACATCCGAACATGACACCGATGAGGTTCGTCCACATATCGCTCATCCGGTTCATGGGATAGCGGTCGGGATGGTTAGATTTCGCCATGAGATTATACATGGTATGAAAACCACCCGGAAAATACCATTCTTCCAGAACATGAAAGGGGAGCAACGCGGTGGCAGCTGCGAACATTTTTTTCTGCAATTCCCATATCTGCCAATGACAAACCATCGTACCGATGATAACACCGCTGACTAAAATCATCAGGTATAGCCATACATCCAACCAAAGTTTCCTTAGCTTTTTCATCCTGCGCTCCCGATTCCGCTACAACTTTTGGAATCCTTGTAGCATTTGTTTCGATACTATTGTATCACAGATCGTCGTGTGATACAATAGTATCGAAAAATTATTTGCAAGGAGTTTTCATTATGGAAACAATCATCAACGCATGGCTCTCTGTCTGGCTGTATGTCATGGCGGCCATCGGGCTTGTACTGGGAATACTCATTTGGAAAAAGCACGCGGAATGGGACAAGATCAACATCCTCTGCACACTGGCGATCATCGTGCTGATCCTTCATGTACTGGAGGAATGGGTGTTCCCGGGCGGACTGCATTATTCCTACAACATTGACCACGGCTCCACCGTCTTGAGCCGCTATCCCATGAACCGCCTGACCGACATGATCACCAATTTCGGCGGTGTGATATTAGGGTGCATCGTCTTGAAGTTTTGGGGCTTCCGCAAGCCCGCCGGTATCGCCGTCATGCTGTTCTCCGGGTTTGAGGTGGTCATCCATATCGTCATCGGCATCACCTCCATGAAGACCTTCGGTGACTATGGGATGAATACCCTCTATTCTCCCGGCCTCGTGACCTCGCTGTTCGGGTTTCTGCCCATCGTCATCGGACTGGTCAAAGAGCTGTTCCGGGGCGGCCGGAAGCGTCCGACCATCCGTCAATGGGTCACGGCGGTGGTGGCCATGTTCGGGTTCTGTTTCCTGCTCATCAACCTGCCCGAAATGCTCCTCGGGGACGAAAAAAGCCCCTATGCCTTCACGGACAGGGGCTATTACGAGCCGTATGGTGAACGATACGAATCGGATCGGGATATAGAGTACTGACCCTTACCGTTTCATCATCGCCAACCGCAATATCTCCTCGCACAAAGATGGATAATCCAGCCCAATGGCGGCGGCGGCGCGCGGCAGGAGGCTGGTTCCAGTCATGCCCGGCAGGGCGTTCGCCTCCAAGCACCACGGCGTTCCGTCCGCGTCCA
>CAYWVC010000130.1:0-2237 GCA_964461635.1 uncultured Lachnospiraceae bacterium | reverse complement strand
CTTTTAAGAAAGTTTCCCCCGAGCTCTCGTATTCTTTTAAGAAGGTTCCCCCACGCTTTCGTATTCTTCTAAAAAGCCCCACGCTTTCGTATTCTTTCAATAAGCTTTTTTACTTCTCCGGATCTATATATTTGCCACAAGAGACGAAGTAGTCGATCCCCGACCAAAGGGTAAACACCAGCGTTCCCGCCATAGTGATCAGGGTCAGCGGCGGATACTCGGCAAGCCAGAGGGTATTTCCCTCTATCACCGGGAGGACACCGAAGGCGCGATAGATCACCGGCTCCAAGAGTGCGGTCATCACGAAGGTCATTTGGAGCGACGTTTTTATCTTTCCGAGCGGCTTAGCGGGAAGGACGACGCCCTTACCCGCGATCACGAGGCGCAGACCGGTGACCGCGAACTCCCGAAGCATCACGATAATAAAAACGAACACGAAGAACGGCTGAAGATTGTTATAAAAGTCAAGATAGAGCAGCATAGTCATCGCACTTATAACTATGAACTTATCGGCAAGCGGATCAAGGAACTTGCCAAAGTCGGTTATGAGTCCGTATTTTCTGGCTATCTTACCGTCAAGCATATCGGTCAGCGAGGTGATCAGAAAGATCCCCGCCGCCACACAATTTCGCACGACCCAATGCGCGTCGGGGATAAAGTACATAACGAGCACGAGCACGGGCACCATAAAGAAGCGAAACACCGTGAGCTTATTAGGCAGATTCAGTTTATATTTTGCCATTGCGATCTCCATTCTGCCGCCGGGGGCGGCACTCATTTTTCGGAAAGCCGCCCTCGGGTCAGGCCTTCTTCATCTCGGCAGATCCAACGAGGTCATAGTCGAGCACTTTCTTTATATTAACGTCCACGAAGGAGCCGGGGGCTACCCTCGCGGGGGCGGTGAAGTAGACCTTTCCGTCTATCTCGGGTGCGTCGGCGGCGGAGCGGCCGAAGTGTATCTCGCCCACGGCATCCCAATCCTCGCAGAGGACGCGGACGGTCTTGCCGATCAGCTTCCCGTTATTCTCGGCGTTGATGGCAAGCTGCTCGCGCATAATGATATCCATACGGTCAGCCTTAACCTGCTCGTCTATCTGATCGGGAAAGCTGTATGCGGGGGTGTCCTCCTCCCTTGAGTAGGTGAAGCACCCGAGGCGCTCAAAGCGTGCCTCGTTAACGTATTCGGCAAGCTCGTTGAAGTCCTCCTCGGTCTCGCCCGGGAAGCCGGTTATAAGGGTGGTGCGAAGGGTCAGCCCGGGGATCCCGTCGCGCAGACGCTTGACGGTGTTGCGCACCAACGCGCCGTCGCCGTGACGGTTCATAGCACGCAGCATACGGTCGGATATGTGCTGAATCGGGAGGTCAACGTACTTCACGATCCTGTCGTTTTCGCGTATTTCCTTGATCAGCTCGTCGGTGATCTTGTCGGGGTAGCAGTAGAGCAAGCGGATCCACGGGATGTCGGTCTCCTCGGTTATGCGGTGAAGCAGGGGCGCGAGCGAATACTTGCCGTAAAGGTCGATGCCGTAGCGCGTGATGTCCTGCGCCACTATATTGAGCTCCCGAACGCCGAGAGCGTCAAGCTGCTTCGCCTCGGCAATTATATCCTCCTCCGTGCGACTGCGGAAGCGCCCGCGAATTGCGGGGATGGCACAGTAGGCGCAACGGTTGTCGCAGCCCTCCGCGATCTTCAGGTAGGTTGAAAAGCCGTTCCCCGTGATCACCCGGTCACCGCCGAGGGCTACCTCCTCCTTCGGAAGGTAGGAGGAATAGTGCGCCGCGCGCTTCTTCTCGCAGGCGCGAACGGCGTCAACTACGTTATGTATGCTCCCGACGCCGATTATCGCGTCAACCTCGGGCAGCTCGGCGAAGATCTCGTCACGGTACCTCTCGGCAAGACAGCCCGCAACGACGATCGAACGAAGGCTCTTGTGCTCCTTCAACCACGCAAGGTCGAGCACCGCGTCGATAGATTCGCGCTTTGCACTCTCAATGAAGGCGCAGGTGTTGACGATAACGACGTCTGCCTCGGTCTCGTCGGCGGTGATCTCGTACCCCGCCGCCATAAGCTCGTGAAGCATTACCTCGGTGTCGGTCTGGTTCTTCGGACACCCGAGCGATATAAATCCAACTTTCATCTTAAACGTTTCCTCGGTTTAATATCTATTCTCGTAAATTACATTTTATTATACACCACTTCCGCCGCATTGTCAATATTAAGGGCGCGATGCGGATGA
>CAYWVC010000129.1:0-2256 GCA_964461635.1 uncultured Lachnospiraceae bacterium | reverse complement strand
CTGCCCCTGTTGTGATCCTTCGGCATTTCGGCGGTGTCTACCTTGGATCCGGCAAACATTTCCGCACCGCCGACGGTATACATTTCCGGTTTGTCCTCCGGGAAATAGGTATATCCCTCTTTTGGTAAGTTGATTTTTGCCATCTTCAGCTTGAACGGTCCCGTCCAAAGCTTTTTGGTCTTGTAGGGAGAAACCGTGACGCGAAGAATATCTCCGCTCTTGAATTTCAGTCCCATGGGCCATATGAGAATATCCACCGGGACTGTCTCGCCGGCGCGGAGCTTCTGCTCCCTTGCCATCGACTGACGGGGATTTTCTTCGGTGCTTTTTTCTTCGTCCAACGCTCTGAGGGATGCGCGAATGTAGCCCTTTGCCGACATATCCATACCCGGCCCGAGCGTGAATTTGTACGGCAGACCGCAGGGACGGCGTTTTTCAACCTTGACGAAAAGGTCCATGTCGTCGCAGTCAAGAGCCGCTACCCACAGCCGCAGTTTCATATATCCGAGGATCTCGGTATCTTCGGTCATTTTCAGGTCAAAGCGAACACCGCGCTTCTTGCGGTCCGAATTGTATTCCGTATAGCTTTCCTCGGATACCTTTGTTCTTGAGAGGCGGTTTGTTGCACTGTCGAGAAACAGCCTTTGATACTGTGTGCGGGGAAGGGGAAAATCCTCCTCTGCACGGTCCACAATATCCTTGTCGCCGGGGTTAAGAACGCTGACACGCACCCTCGGCGTCTTTTCCCAGCCGTTGTCAATACCCTTTAAGTAACGGTCAAAGAACTTTCGCAGCTCCTCGGTGTGCTCGGGATTATAGTAATCGTCCCACTCGCCGGTGTTGTGGATGCGCAACCATTTTTCCCTCGAGGAAATGCGGCGATATCCCTCCAGGGTGCCGTAGGTGTGAATGGGATTCGTATAGCTTGCGACGATATAGGCGGGAATGCCGATAGCTTCCAAATCGGCCTCCTTGTCCTCCCACCAAGCGTTCATTGTAGGATGCTCGCACATTTCGGCGATCACGTCTTCAATGCCGCCGTTTTCGGTGGAAGCAAAGGAGTCGGACAGCATTTTCACAAACTCCGGCATCTGAACGCCGCCGCGGGTGGCAACCTCGCGCCCACAGTCGGAAAGCCCCTCCCACGGGGCGATCGCCGCCAGATGCTCGGGACGCTGTGCGGCAGTAAACCATTGAGAAATGGCAAGCCACGAATTGCCGCTCATACCGACCTTGCCGTTGCTCCAGGGTTGCCTTGCCGCCCATTCGACGATATCTGCGCCGTCCCTGCCGTAGTCACTGCCGAAGAAAAGAATAATACCCTCGGAATTGTATGCACCGCGGACGTCGGGATTGATAATAACATATCCGTGATTGCACCAATAGGCGGGATCGGGACCCTCGAATTTCTGCAAGCCGGAGGTTGCCGCCATCGGAATACCGGCGTGGTTGGGCGTGTCGTCAAGCCATTGAGAGCCGATCTCCTTCCCGTAGGGGCTCATTGCCATAATTGCGGGATGGGGCAAATCGTCATTGGGACGGAAAACGTCGGTGTATATGGTCACGCCGTCCCGTAATTTGATCGGTACGTCACGCTCCAAAAGAATGTCGCAGGGCAGGGGCATATATCCCTTCAGACGGATAGAGCCTTTTTTGAGAAGCACCGTTTCCGGCTTGTAGCCCGTGTATCGGGCACAGGGAGAATTTACGGGCAATGCGCCTCGCACCTTGACGGTCATTTTATTGCCGTTTTTGTCGGTTAATACGGTCGTTTTTCTGTTCATTGCGATACCTCCGAAATTTTTCTTTCGATACTATTGTATCACAACCGAATTTGTGATACAATAGTACGGGAAAAAGTGCTACAAGACCACTAAAAGTTGTAGCGAAAAAGGAGTGTATTGTGAAAAAGATAGGAAAACTCTGGCTCGACGTATGGTTATATCTGATGATTGCGGTCAGCGGTGTTATTATTGGCGTGACGGTTTGCAATTGGCAGACGTGGGGATTGCAGCAAAAGCTGTTTGCCGGTGCTACGGCTCTGTTGCCGTTTCACGTTTTGGAGGAATGGTATTTTCCCGGGGGCTTTCATACTATGTACAACCTGATGGCGAAATCCGATCATCCCGACCGCTATCCTATGAATCGGATGAGCGATATGTGGACGAACCTCATAGGTGTCATTTTCGGATGCGTGGTACTGTTCATCGGAGTGAATCCATTTTTCTGCGTAATGCAGTTGTTTCTGTGCTGTGC
>CAYWVC010000128.1:0-2335 GCA_964461635.1 uncultured Lachnospiraceae bacterium | reverse complement strand
AGGAAACACCTCCAAATTAACAACAAAAAATGCGGATGCCAAAGCATCCGCGTACTATCCCACAATTTCCCCCAGATCTGGAAGAAAGGAATATTGACCGTTTTGCAGTAGCTTACGGTGAGGCGGATGTTCAGCCTTCTTTATTACTCAGGAATTTTATCACAGTTTTCTCCCGTTGTCAAGGACAATTTCTTAATTTTTTGATTTTTCTTATCTAACTCAGTATACGGCGCTACTTTTCAATTTATTCCGGCTCTCCGACGATGGTCCCTGCTTCTTCCGTGAATGCCGAACGAACCTCCAGCCGAACGCCACACTGTTTAGCCAGCTCCACGCCACGATCATGGAGCACCTGAGCCCCCTGATGGCATAGTTCCAGCATATCATCGTAGCTGATTTGTCGAAATTTCACCGCATCGGCATTTTTTCTCGGATCCTTATCATATACTCCATCCACATCCGTAAAAATCAGGCACTGATCTGCCCGTAGCAACGCCGCCAATGCGACTGCAGTGGTATCAGAGCCGCCTCGCCCCAATGTCGTGATATTGCCCTGGCGATCGATTCCCTGAAAACCGGCCACAACGACCACTTTCCCACGTTCCAGCTCCTTGCGTATCCTGTCGCCCTGCAAGAAACGGATCTGGGCGTTGCCGTACTGATGATCTGTCACCAATCCGGCCTGCCAGCCGGTCAAACTAACGGCACCGCATCCCAGTTCTTCCACGGCCATCGCAACCAATGCCGCCGAAATTTGCTCACCGGCGGAGACACAGGCATCCGATTCCCGTGGACTGGGCTTAGATGTGATAGACTCGATTTTATCCAGCAGTCTATCTGTCAGGTCTCCCTGCGCCGATATCACGGCAACTACCTGGTTTCCCTGACGGGCCGTCTGCACCAATCTGGCAGCCGCCGCACGAATACACGCCGCGTCCGCTACCGATGTTCCCCCGTATTTTTGTACGATCAGCATTCTGTTCACCTCCGCCCCATCCTATGGCATTTGAGGCAGAAGTGTGACGAAAAAGCGCCGCTGTTCAGCGGCGCTCCTCACAAATCATAGTCCGCTGCAACGCGGGTCCCAATGAAATGGTGGAAATGGGTTTTGGCCTCCAAATGCAGCGGGTGCTTGGTGTAATTTTGAAGCGCTTCCCTGCTTTCAAATTCGGAATACAGAGCATAGTCCACGCCATTAAAAGCCTGACGAATTTCCAGATGCAAAAGTCCTGGAATTTTTCCCACCAAAGGCTCCAGCACAGAGCGGATGATCTGCACTGCTTCGGCTTTATTCACGTCCTCTTTTAATGTATAAAGTACGATATGCTTAACCATCACTTTACCTCCGGTCAATTGTCGGATAAAAACGGGGTCGGACGATATCCGACCCCGTTTTTGAATTACTCAGCTTCGGTTTCCTCGGCGACTTCTTCAGCAGTCTCCTCGGTAGCAGGCTCCAGCAGAGCACGGATGGACAGAGAGATACGCTTGTTCTCAGCATCTACATCGGTGATCTTGACCTGGACTTCCTGACCCTCGGACAGAACGTCTTCGGGCTTGCCGATACGGCGGTCAGCGATCTGAGAAATGTGGATCAAGCCATCAACACCAGGCAGGATCTCAGCGAAAGCGCCGAAGGTCATCAGCTTAACGATCTTTGCATCCACCACATCGCCGATGTTGTAGCGGGTCATGAACTGGTTCCAGGGGTTCATCTCAGCGGTCTTGTAGCCCAGAGAGATCTTGTGCTTCTCAGCGTCGAAGGAGATGACGAAGACCTCGATCTCGTCTCCGACCTTCACGACCTCAGCAGGATTCTTGATGCGGTTCCAGGACAGCTCGGACACGTGGACCATGCCGTCAACGCCGCCGATGTCAACGAAAGCGCCATAGGAAGTCAGAGACTTAACAACGCCCTGATACTTCTTGCCCACTTCGATTTCAGCCCACAGCTTCTCACGGTTAGCCTTGCGCTCCTCAGCGTTCACGGCACGGATGGAACCGATGACACGGCGGCGAGCACGGTTGACCTCGGTGATCTTCAGCTGCACGGTCTTGCCAACCTCGGCAGCCATATCGCCGCCCTTGGCAACGCCGGACTGGGAAGCAGGAACAAACACGCGGATTCCCTTAACATTGCAGACCAGGCCGCCCTTGTTCTCTTCGGTGACAGTGCCTTCAACAGTGGTCTTCTCCTCGGCCCAGGTAGCCATGTCGTCCCAAACTTTCATGCCTTCCAGCTTCTTGCGAGACAGCTGGACGGTGCCCTCCTGGTCGTTCACACGAACCACGAAGACCTCGATCTCCTGACCGACGGACAGAATGTCCTCGGGCT
>CAYWVC010000127.1:0-2376 GCA_964461635.1 uncultured Lachnospiraceae bacterium | reverse complement strand
TCGATCTTCGTATTCGTAAGATAATATCGAAATAATTTCGTAAATTAATATCGAAATACCCTAACCGCCCCGATCCGTCGGGGCGGTTTTTGATATGGCACACTTGTATAAAAAACCGAAAACAAATTGTGCAAAAAGCCCAAAATTATAGAAAATCACTAAACGACCTTGACTTTTCCGCAGAGCAGGTATATAATAAATAAGTAATATGCGGACATCTCGCCCTGCGAGAGCCGACCTATTAACTATTTAGCTTTATAAAGAAAGGAAAGACTATGAAGCACACAAGTAAAATTTTGGCTCTGATGCTCGTCGCCCTGATGATACTCACGAGCCTGACCGTACTTAGCGTAAGTGCGGCTGATACCCCCACAACGCTTTATCTGAAGCCCAATTCAAACTGGCTTCAGCAAGGTGATGGCTGTAATCCGCGTTTCGCTGCTTATTTTTTCAATAACAGCAACGGTACAAACACATGGGTTGATATGACCGAGCTTGAAGATGGCGTTTACTCGGTAGAAGTACCCTCGGGTTATCCGAACGTTATTTTCTGTAGAATGAATGGAACGAAAGCAGAAAATGTTTGGGACAATAGATGGAATCAAACCGCTAATTTGACTGTTCCTACAAGTGAAAAAAACTATTTTGTAATCCCCGTTAATGTATGGGACAATGTCAACGATACATACTGGAGTGAAGATATCTACACCCACACACACAACTACATTGATACAGTAGTAGCCCCCACTTGCACGAAAAATGGCTATACTTCTCACACTTGCGCTTGCGGCGATAGCTACAATGACACAGAAACCGAGGCAACAGGGCACACGCTTGTAGCATATTCAGATAACGATACTCCGTACAGCAAGTTTACAACGGTGTTCCCGACGGCTACCACTAAGGGCTACACGACCGCTACCTGCGCTAACTGCGGAGAGGTTGCATTTACATTCGGAGAAGTTTCCGCAATGACTCCCGGAACTCACGTTCTTGATGCCAAAGATCTTGATGGAATCAAGGAAAAGGATTATATAAACGGTCAAGTTAAGGTAGTAAACGGTGTATTTGCGGCACACCTTAGCTCGAAGTATAAAACGGAGAATGCCTCCAAGACATTCGGCGATTGGAAATCCACTAATAGAATGAACTTTGGTGGCAAATCCGAAATTATTTCCGATAGCGGAGCATATAAAAACTATATCGAAATAACCACCACATCCAATACTACTGTAGTTATAAACTGGGCGTGTGGAGGAGACGGCAGACAGGTAGCACTGTTTGACAAAGACGGAAATATAGTTAAGGTATCCACTGAAGAATCTAAAAAGAATTCTCTTTATACAACTACATTTGAGGTTGAAGCAGGGACATATTTAATAGGAACGCATTGTCCGTCTGATGTAAGCGGTGGTGGAAACTACTTTTTCAGAATTCAGGTAGTCGTATCAGAGCCCGTCTCCCACGAGCACACTTGGGCGGACGCTACGTGCACGACTCCCAAGACCTGCACGAGCTGCGGCGCAACTGATGGCGACCCTCTCGGACACGAGTGGGCAGAGACATGGTCTGTCGATGAGACAAAGGGAACTCACTACCACGCTTGCTCTCGTTGCACCGAAAGAAATGATGAGAACGATCACTCCGGCGGCGAAGCTACCTGCAAGGATCTTGCAATCTGCGCAGCTTGCGGCAGGACCTACGGAGAGCTTTCCGAAAATCACGATTGGACCGAAGCAACCTGCCAGACTCCAAAGACCTGCAATGTTTGCGGTAAGACCGATGGAGAGGTAGGCGAACACAACTACGTTGACGGCAAGTGCACAGTCTGCCAAAAGGCAGATCCCTCGACGGAATTCTATCTTGTAGGCTGGATCAACGATGGACCTTACGGTATCGAAACTGATTCCTCAAATTTCGGCGACTATAAGTTCGTTGACGGAAAGCTTACTGTAACGTTTACTTCCGATTCTTATGTACTTGTAAAGAACGGAAATAATGTTAAATATAGTTTTGCGGTTTATACGGAAGATAAGACCGGAACGCTTGCTCAGGGAAATGAGGAAAAAATGCTCGTCCCCGGTAACGTTGAAGTTACCTTCACGCTCGTTGTAAACGACGACGGAACGCTCACACTTTCCTATACCGTTCCCACGACGGTTGATCCCGGTGAGAACCCCGGTGAAAATCCCGGCGAAAATCCCGGCGAAAATCCCGGCGAGAACCCCGGTGAGAACCCCGGTGAGAATCCCGGCGAGAATCCCGGCGAGAACCCCGGAGAAGAGAACCCCGGTGAGAACCCCGGTGAAAACCCCGGTGAAAATCCCGGTGAAAACCCCGGAGAAGAAAAACCCGGTGAAAATCCCGGCGAGGAGA
>CAYWVC010000126.1:0-2412 GCA_964461635.1 uncultured Lachnospiraceae bacterium | reverse complement strand
CACCCTTAGCAAAAAGGGTTCAAATTCTTCGAAGGGGTGTGGGGGAACCTTCTTTTAAGAAGGTTCCTCCACGTCTCCCGTTTCGTCTCCCGTCCCGTCTCCCGTCAATCCTTGCAATAACTTCCGTTAACCACCCGGATAGTGGTGTTAGCTTTGTCGTAGGGGTCACAGCCGGTCATAATGACCTGCTTATCAACGATCTCGTTAAGGAGGTAGTCCCTTCTGCGGCGGTCGAGCTCGGAGAGCACGTCGTCAAGCAGAAAGACGGGGTATTCGCCGATATCGCGGCGGCAGAGCTCACCCTCGGCAAGCTTCATAGCCAAGGCAAGCGACCTTTGCTGTCCCTGCGAGGCAAAATCCCGCGCGGCGCGCCCGTTAAGCTCTATGCTTACGTCGTCCTTGTGCGCGCCCCAGAGGGTCGATCCCGCGGCGATCTCGCGCTCAACGTTGACCGTCAGAAGCCTCAGATACTCCTTCTCGGTCGCGTCAAGGTCGGTAAAAGCCTCTGCCTCCTGCTTCGCCGAGCCGCTGAAGGTCACGGAGGGCTTTTCACTCCCCCCCGTCATCTCGCAAAAGAAGCGCTCAACGTGCTCACGGGCGGCGGTGACGTATTCGTACCTCATCCGCCCGATCACCGCAGATTCGTGCGCGATCCCCTCCGACCAGATGCCGACCGTCGCGTCAAAGGTCCTGCGATCTGCGTCGGCGTCCTTAAGCAGCTTGTTCCTTTGCTTCAGGAGCTTGTTGAGCCGTGACAGCGATTGAAGGTAGAGCGGCCGCGATTGACAAAGGGCTACGTCCAGCCACCCCCGACGTTCGGAGGGTCCGCTTTTTATCAGCGACAGGTGCTCGGGGCAGAAGATCACGGCGCGAACAGTGCCGACGATATCCGACATTTTGTATATCTTCACGCCGTTCTGCTCAAACCTGCGCCGCTTGCCGTTCTGTATCACGACCGAGATGTTCTGATCTCTTATGCTGTCGCGAAAATCAAGCGAGACCGACGCACTGTCGGAGCCGAATCCTATCATCTCCGCCTCGGTCGCGCCGCGAAAGCTCTTTCCGAGGGCGACGTAGCCGATCGCCTCCAGCAGGTTCGTCTTTCCCTGCGCGTTATCCCCGACGAGAAGGTTCACGCCGTCGCAAAATTCCACCTCGGCGTGCGCGATATTGCGAAAATTGCTTGCAACGATCTTTTTGCAGATCATCAGTCCCTCATTCGGACGGGAAGAAGCATAAATATGTCCTCGCTTCCCTCCTCCTGCTTGCCGGCGGGCTGAATGTTCATACTCGTCAGCGGCGAGGAGAGCGAGAGCAGCACGCGCTCGCCCGGGCAGGCGCGAAGGCTGTCAAGCAGATAGCGGTTGTTGAAGGCAATGCAGATGTCGCTGCCCTCGTGACGGATGTTCAGCTCGTCGTAGGTGCTCCCGGCGGCGGAGGTCGCGTAGATCTTCAGCAGATCCCCGCTGAATTCAAGCTTGACGTGCGAGCGAACGTTGCCGGCTATGCGTTCCTCGGTTATCAGCGAGGCGCGCTCAAGCGCGGAGATCAGCTCGGCACGGTCGGCTATGGCAAAGATCTTGTGCGATTTGAGGATTATTCTGTCGTAATCAATGTACTGCCCGTCGACCAGACGAGAGAAGAAGGTGATGTCGCCGATGTCCATTATAAAGCTGCGGCGCATCATATACATCCGCGCAGTCTCATCCCTGTTGTCGGACAGGAGCTTGTACAGCTCGTTGACCGTCTTTACCGGTACGATGAAGAAATGCTCCACGTCGGTGCTGCCGTCAAGGTTGCGCCCGATGAGCTCGGTCTTGGTCGCGCATTTCGCAAGCTTGAAGCTGTCGCAGGAGATCAGCATCATCGTGTCGTCAAAGATCCTGAAATACGAGCCGTTGAGTACGGGGCGCTGATCGTTTATTCCCATCGCGTACATCGTTTTGCCGATCATACGGCGAAGGTCGCCCTGACTTATGTCAAAGCAGTATTGGCTGGTCATCTGCGGTACCTTCGGAAAGTCGGCGCCGTTGATCGCGTTCATCCGGTGCGACGACCTGCCCGAGCTTATGCAAGCCGAGAGCTTGTCGTCGACGGTCAGCGTGACCTCCTCGCCCTCCATCACGCGAAGGGTCTGAAGGAACTTCTGAGCGTTGATGATGTAGCTTCCGCCGACCTCGACGGTCGCCTCAACCTTCGTCCTCATTCCCTTTTCAAGGTCGTAGGTCGTGAAGGTGCAGGAGGAAGGTGCCTCGGCTTCTATCAGAAATCCGTCGGTCGCGCCGACAACCGATTTGCCCGTGGTGGCGTTCATAAGCGGAGTGATCGCCGCCGCAACCTTTTGCCTGTTGAATATTATTTTCATTTTTACCTCCATGCCGCAAGCGGCTTTGTGATAATATTTTCGTGATT
>CAYWVC010000125.1:0-2560 GCA_964461635.1 uncultured Lachnospiraceae bacterium | reverse complement strand
TCCGTTTCTCTGATGGATATTATACCCTGAAAGGGGGAGGAATGTCAACTTTTTATGCGTGGATTTATTCATGGATGTCCTCCCCGAGAAACTGTGCGCCGTCGAGGTCGGGCATGGCTTCGCCGCTGAGAGAAGCGTCGAAGAATAGGGCAAGAAATCGCTTGATCTCCGGCTTTTTCAGGCGGCGCACCTCAAAGCCCTGCTCGGAAATGATCTTTTCAACCCGATTGGCGGTGTCGAAGACCTGTTTTTCTTTCTGGTTTTTGACCCGTGCAAGGAACAGAAATTGCCGAGCCGTTGCCATTTCCACCTGAATTAGGTCGAGAAATTCCACGTCTTTTTGAAGAATCTTCCGCACAGCGGGGTTTTGTTCTTCAAGTAATCGCCGGTGCAAATACGCCTTGTTGTCGTCAAAGCACTCCGAGGCGTCCGTGCAGGTGATCTCGATCTCCGGCAGGGTGGACAGAAGCATCATGAGGTGCCGAATTTTGATTTCGATGTTTGCGCTCGACAAAACGGAGATGTTCGTCGGCGCAACGTGATAAAACAAAAGCTCTCCCCGTTCGGTCAGAAGACCGTATGGGGAGAAGCCCTGAATGCCGAGCAGCTCCTGCACGGAGCGGCCGTGTTTCCTGTTCAATTTTTTACCTCCAAACATAATGCTGCTGTGCGGAAAGGAAAAACCGCACGGCGAAGCGGATGAAATCCAGCACGGTGAGATCGTCCATGCGGATGGTCAAAAAGGCGTAGCAGAGGGTCACGGCGGCAGGGAGCATAACTTGCACTTCTACCAGCACGACGATGGAAAGTAACGCCGCCACGCCCAAAATCGCAAAATCCCGCAGGCTCCAAAGCCACAGATTCGCCGTGGCTTTCAGATTCTGCGGGTATAAATATTGTGTCATATTTTTTCCCCCCTCCTATTTTGCGGCTTTTGCCACACTTCGTGAAAGGTTGATGGCCGTGGTGGTGGCGTGGACGACGGACATCATATTGACCTTGACGGAGGTGTCCAGCCCGAATTGCTGGGCGATGCGGGGGACTTCGCTTGCGGCAAGCATGATGCCGAGTCCCGTGATCATATTTGTCGAAAAGGTCAGAAGTCCGAGGTAGAGCAGCGTCGTCTGCAAAAACGCCGTCAGACACAGGGCAATGATTTGCTTGCACCACTGGTTGAAGCCGTCCATATACCCCCGTGGGACGGAAAACAGATACAAACTCCCCACTGCGATCTGGATGAGCAAAATTCCGCCCCGCTTGATGTTCGCAAAAAACAGCTTCACCACGCAATAGGCAAAGGCAATCAGGCACAGCAGATTGATGAGACCGAGCTGGGAGGTGACGTTTCCGGCAAAAAAGCTGCCGACCAGAAT
The DNA here is from genome assembly GCA_964461635.1 of uncultured Lachnospiraceae bacterium. GTDB lineage: Bacteria > Bacillota > Clostridia > Oscillospirales > CAG-272 > RGIG3994. The sequence goes on along the minus strand of CAYWVC010000125.1, from coordinate 1,187 downwards.
ACTGCTTCCGGTCTGTGCCAGCGATTCCTTTGCGCTGCCGGTGAAAATGGGAATAATGTCGCCGGAAAATGTTCCCTGCAAGGTAATGCAGAATTTATACAGCTCCACGGGGACGACGCCAACCAGTGAACAGGCGAAAAAGCCTTTCAGAATGTTGATGGCAGTGGTCTTGATGTTCGCTCTACCGTTTTGATACTCGATGGCGACATCGAATATCGCAACCACAACGCCTGCGGCGAACAGTGCCCAACCGAAGAAAAAAGCGAGAATTTTGCCAATAATGGAGTTGAAAAATGCAAATAGATATGATAATATAAAAGTGCCACACAAATCAATAGCCTACTTTCATAGGGGAAGTGTTTTTTGTTTCAGCAAAAACACATCCTCCGCTTTGCGTTCCCCTATGGAAGGTAAAAGATTTGTGTGGCAACAAATGGAGTCATGTGCTTTTGTAGTGTGTGACTTCGTTTGAAGTCACACACTTTTTATTTTTAATGCAGAGGAATGTGAGTGCGATGAAAAATCAATCCGTCTGCCACGAGAAAAAAATAAGCTCATGTTATTCCTTTGAGCAACGGGTCTATGAAATGCTGGGCATTAAGTTCTTTCGCAAGTTGGTTTTTCGCTTAGAACGACTAATACACAAAAATGATCATGGGCGGAATACCAACTACCATATTGCATCCTTTGAAGTGACAGAAACAGAAGCGTTTATCAAATATCTGTTTTATAACCGGTGCCGTCCTGCCAAAACTTGAATTCGGTCTTGCCAGATGCCTTGTGCTGGTGAATTGCGGCGGCAGTGAGATTTTTGACGAAGTTCCTGCCGAAGTACCATTCGGTCATGCTCTTGTCGGTTTCGGAGCCGTTGGTCTTATAGGTGATGTTCATTTTGAAATCCTCCTTGATTTTTTTGCCTTACTCGGTTATAATCAAGGTGGCCGGAGTAAGGCTTCCGGCTCACCTTTTTCGGTGTGGGTAGCGGCGTCTGTGGAAGGGGGTCGCTACTCTTTTTTATGCCTTGACTTTGCTTTCCCGAACGATTTGGGCGGCGGCTTCGGCATCTTTCGCATTAGCCTCAATCAGCTTGGCGATGTTTTCAAGATACTGATTAAGTTCTGCGCTGGTCATTTCGTCCATGTCCTCACTTCCTTTCGTAAGAGGTTTTTGTTTACCTCTGCCTTACA
>CAYWVC010000124.1:0-2591 GCA_964461635.1 uncultured Lachnospiraceae bacterium | reverse complement strand
TCAAGTACACTTTCCAGAATAACGCCTTCAGGTGTATTCGGTATGGTTTCAGCTATGTATTCAACACGTACACCATTCTTACGGCATTTCATTTTGTTTATGGCTATCTCTTCACGGTTTCGTCCAAAACGGTCAACCTTCCACAAAATGATTACACTAAATTGCTTTTTAGCCGTGTCTTTAAGCATTCGCTGAAACTCATCACGGTTATCCGTTCTACCGCTTTTTGCACGGTCCACATATTCGTGAACGATGGTGTAACCGTGAGCCGCCGCATACTTATGAGCCTCTGAGAGCTGTCCTTCAATAGACTGCTCTGTTTGACTGTGTGAGGAATAACGGGCATAAACCACAGCCAGATTACTGTTATTCGTTCCGTTTGGCATATTATAATTTATTTTTACTGACATAGTGATTCACCTCCGCTTCTCACAATTTGTGAGAGGCTTTTTTATTTTTTGACTCTGGGCGGTTTAATTATTGTTTGGCTATTTTCTTTTACATACAACCCAAAGAGAGGGGCTGTTTCAATTTCAACAGCCTTTGCTTCAAGCGCGTCAGCCAGCTCCGTATAGCCTTCTTCACGGTAGAACTTTGCGCACAGTCTGAAATAATCGTTGAAATAGTATTTGGTGTCATTGATATGAAACGGAGAAAAATTCAAGGGAAACGACTTAACATCATCGATTATGTCAATGTCATAAGGCTTTCCTAAAACGGTAAATTTGTGTGGCAACCCCGTAATTGCAGAGTTGTGAAGTTCACCATTACGCTCTATGGTTTGGCTATATTTTTGTCCTTTGGCGATTTCTCCATTGACTGAGAAATGTTTTTTAGGCGTTCCCGGCTTTATTACTTTATCAATTTGCTTGTCTGCAAGCCTATCCGTTATAGCCAACTTGATTTTAGAGAACAAGGAATAGTGCTTTTTGCGTTGTCTGCTTGCGTCTATTCTCTCAAGAAGTATAACGCCGTTGCATTTAGCAAGTTCTTTTGCGGCATCGGTATAAGTGCTATTGGTAACGACCATTGCTTTATCGCATTTGTAATATGCCATACCGGCAACAACTTCTTGTACAGCATCCAGACTAACAGCGGAAGTGTAATACTTGCATTGTACAGCGTATTTATGACCGCTTCTGTGTGCGATTACATCGATACCGAAATCGCCTGAGCCTTTTGTTACACTTACTTCGTGATAACCATGAAGTCTTAAATATTCGGCTACTGCGTTTTCATATTCAAGACCAGTCATTACGCTTTCTCCTTTAGCCCCTCTGCGTATACAAGCAGCTTCGCTTGGTCCACGACACTTAGTTGCTCGAATATGCTGAGTAATTCTACTGCTTGCTCAGAGAGCTTTCGTTCGTACCCATTGATTATGGTAACAGGGGCGTGAGTAGTTCCAATGATTCCGTGATTGTCATTTATAGTTTGATTTTCAATGCTGGTGGAACTCTCGGTAAAATAAGTAACGGGTACGCCAAAATAATCTGACAGCTTTTTTATAGTGTCAAATCTTGGCGTTGCTTTTCCGTTTTCCCAGTCTTTTGGTGTTGATCGTGATATGCCTATATCATCAGCCATTCTTGATCGTGATACACCTTTTTCCTTACATTTGGCTATTACTTTCGTATAAAAGTCCATTTTGGTACACCTCGCAAAATTTTTTTGTACTTTTCGGGCAAAACCCCTTGACAAATGGACTATACCGTGCTATAATGTACTAAACCGAACAAGAGAGCGCAAAAACAACGCCCCTGCGAATTTTCGGTTTTTCGCAGCAGTAGGTATAGTGTTATTTGGTTTTGTTAGCACTGAACATTATAGCACAATACCGAACAAAAGTCAAGAGAAGGAGGTATTTTTGTTTGGAAAAGTTTTATAGCTGTGAACAAATCGCAGAACGTTACAGCGTCCACATTGTAACTGTATGGCGCTGGATCAGGAAGGCTGAGCTTCCGGCTATAAAAATCGGTAAGCAGTATTTCATTACGGCAAAGGCCCTTGAAGAGTTTGAGCGTAAGCGTTGTACCGTACCTACCGATTAAAAAATCTTTATAGAAGGAGGTACAGCCTGTGCCGAAAATTGATTTTACAGCAATGCCTGCGGTAGAGCTTAGAAATTTCTGCCGGACATTCAGTGCGGCAATTAAACGCTCTACAGAAGATCCCGCATTTGTTGAAGCCTTTAATAATCGGCACAGAGTTGGCGAAGAAGTTGAAACACTATCTGAAAACAGCAATTTGCATAGTAGCGGTGGCAGCATCGACAGCAATCTCGGTAGCGGCGTTGTCAATAGCTTTGGCGAACAGCACGAACAGCGCAGAGAGCAATATGACAGCGGAGGCTACACAGCAGAGGGAAATCCCTGTTGCAACGCAAGCACCATCCGCACCTGAAAGCTCAATTGATCCTATCACGGAAATCTCGGACAGTATGGATCAGTATCTTCTTACGGAGGATATTCCGTTGGCGTTTGAGTATCAGAAAGCAATGCAAGATGCCTGTGAGAAGTACAACGTGCCGTATGCTCTCGCTTTAGCGGTTGCTGAGTGTGAGAGTAGCTTTAACTTAGAGGCCGACAGCG
>CAYWVC010000123.1:0-2647 GCA_964461635.1 uncultured Lachnospiraceae bacterium | reverse complement strand
TATATCAACGGCAACGAAGAAGATGTCTGCGCCGAGGGCATCTGGCAGAACTACTTCGTTTCCCGCCCCGAACCCCTAACCGCTGAGGAGAAGCGAGCCTTCCTGGACACCTTCACCGGTGTTTCCCTGGGTTCGGATGCCTTCTTCCCCTTTGCCGACAATATCAAGCGGGCAAGAGCCAGCGGTGTCAGCTATATCGCCCAACCCGGCGGCTCCATCCGGGACGACCTGGTCATCGAAGAGTGCGACAAGCATAACATGGTCATGGCCTTCACCGGCATGCGCCTGTTCCACCACTAATTCCAGATATAAGATATGCGATATAAGATATTTTTAGGAAGCCAGGTGATCACATCGGTGAAATCCACAACGACGTGACCTATCTTATATCTTCTATCTTGTATCTATTATCTTTTATCTGATATCTTTCCTAGGGAGTGTATGAAATGAATTTAATGGTCATCGGCGGTGGTGGTCGGGAACATGCCATCATCCGGAAGCTGAAAGAGAACCCTTCCATTGAAACCATCTACGCCCTGCCCGGCAACGGCGGCATTGCCGCAGATGCGGTATGCGTGCCGGAGATCGGGGCTAAGGATATCCCCGCCCAGGTCGCTTTCGCCCTGGCGCACAACATCGATTATGCCGTGGTGGCCCCGGATGATCCTCTGGCCCTGGGAGCCGTGGATGCCCTGACCCAGGCCGGGATTCCCTGCTTCGGCCCCCGGCAAAATGCCGCCATCATCGAAAGCAGCAAGGCATTTTCCAAAGATCTGATGGCGAAATATCACATTCCCACCGCAAAATATGCCACATTTACAGATATGGGATCCGCTTTTTCCTATCTGGATGCCAATCCCGCTCCCATTGTGGTCAAGGCCGACGGCCTGGCTCTGGGCAAGGGCGTTATCATCGCCCAGACCACCGCAGAAGCCAAGGAAGCCGTCCGGGAGATGATGGAGGAAAAGAAATTCGGCCAGTCCGGTGCCAAGGTGGTCATTGAAGAATTCCTCACCGGCCCGGAAGTCTCTGTCCTCAGCTTTACCGACGGCAAGACCGTCAAGCCCATGGTATCCTCCATGGATCACAAGCGGGTCGGCGACGGTGATACGGGGCTGAACACCGGCGGCATGGGCACCATCGCCCCCAATCCGTTTTACACCCAGGAAATTGCAGACCAGTGCATGGAGGAAATTTTCCTGCCCACCATCCGGGCCATGGCCCAGGAGGGCCGTCCCTTCCAGGGTTGCCTGTATTTCGGCCTGATGCTCACCCCCCAGGGGCCCAAAGTCATTGAGTACAACTCCCGGTTCGGTGACCCGGAGACCCAGGTGGTGCTGCCCCTGCTCACCAGCGACCTGCTGACGGTGATGCGTGCCTGCACCGACGGAACGCTGGCAGAAACGGAGGTCACCTTCTCCCAGGATAGCGCCTGCTGCGTGGTGGCCGCTTCCGGTGGTTACCCGGAAAGCTATGCAAAAGGCTACCCCATCACCATGACGCAGGAAGCCGCCGCCCATTGCTACATTGCCGGTGCCGCCCAAAAGGACGATGCCCTTGTAACTTCCGGCGGCCGGGTGCTGGGCATTACCGCCACAGCCCCCTCCCTGCCCCAGGCCATCCGGGAAGCCTACCGGTTGATGGAGCAGGTAGATTTTGAAAAGAAGTATATTCGCCATGACATCGGCGCCCGGGCGCTGACCGCTTTGGAGGAGAGACGATAATGGTTTACCGTGTATTTGTGACAAAGAAGTCGGGCCTGGCCCCGGAAGAAGCTTCCCTGCTGGCCGACTGCCGCTCTTTCCTGGGCCTGTCCGGCCTGGAGCAAGTCCGTATCTGGAACCGGTACGATGCAGAAGGGCTGGAAGAAAGTCTATTCCAGTATGCCCGCACCACCGTATTTTCCGAGCCCCAGATCGACGATATTTGCCAGGAGCCGGACGTGACCGGTGCTGTCGCCGTGTTCGCCGTGGAGCCTCTGCCCGGCCAGTTTGACCAGCGGGCGGACTCTGCCGCCCAGTGCATCCAGCTTCTCAGCCAGGGCGAGCGGCCCCAGGTGGCTTCCGCCAAGGTCTATGCCCTCTATGGTACCCTCACCGAAGAAGACATTGCCAAGGTCAAGGCCCATGTCATCAACCCCGTGGAAAGCCGGGAAGCCTCCCTGGAAAAGCCCCAGACCCTGAGATCCAATTTCCAGCAGCCTGACCGGGTGTCCACGGTGGAGGGCTTCACCGCCATGGACGATGCCGCCCTTTCTGCTCTGCTGGAAAGCCTGAGCCTTGCCATGGATCTGGAAGATTTGAAATTCCTCCAGGGCTATTTCCGGGATACGGAGCACCGGGATCCCACCATCACCGAAATCCGGGTGGTGGACACTTACTGGTCTGACCACTGCCGCCATACCACCTTCTCCACCCACCTGGATGAAATTTCCATTGAAGACCCTGCTGTGGAGGCTGCCTACCAGGACTATCTGGCCGCCCGAGAGGAAGTTTACGGCAAAGAAAAGGCTGCTCAGCGGCCCCAGACCCTGATGGACATTGCCACCATCGGCACCAAGCTGCTGAAAAAGCGGGGGCTTCTTCCCGAACTGGACGAAAGCGAAGAGATCAACGCCTGCTCCATCCATGTGGATGCCCAGGTGGAC
>CAYWVC010000122.1:0-2676 GCA_964461635.1 uncultured Lachnospiraceae bacterium | reverse complement strand
AAATTCTTCGAAGGGGTGTGGGGAAACCTTCTTCTAAGAAGGTTTCCCCGCGTCCCCCGTCGTTCCCCCGCGTCTCCCGTCGTGTCCCCCGTCATCCCCCGCACCTGTTAATAAAACTGTGGAAAAGCTGTGAAGAGGGAAAATCGGGGAAAGGAGTCGAAAAAGATTTCCACAAAAGGGAAACACGAAATTCGTCGGACATTCCACAAGAAGCGCGACGGCGAAAAGTCTGCGGAGCCGCTCACGGAGCGGGTTCCGGGGTTTTCCACATTTTCCGCACCGTCTATTACTTAAACTACTTTATATACTATACATTCTATACGTTCTATGCGCCGCGGCGAAAGAGAAAGAAAAACTGTCCCGGGTGAGGAAAACGCGGTGTTGAAAAATCAGGCAAGAGAAACGGGAGGAGGCGGACAAGTATGTACCTTCACGTCGGAAACGGAAAAAACATACGAAAGCAGGACGTTATCGGGATATTTGATCTCGATTCGGCGTCGGTATCACCTATAACGAGAAAATATTTGAGCACGGAGGAAAAGAGCGGCCGGGTAGAGAGCGCGACCGACGATCTTCCGAAATCATTTATCATATACAAAAGCGGGAGCGAGTCGCGGATATGCCTTTCACAGCTTGCTACTGCGTCCCTGATATCAAGAAACGAAAATTAAAGTGACAAAGGAAAATAAAGGTTGGTAAAAAAATGACTGAGAACCAAAGAGAAGAACTCAACGAAGAGACCGTGTCCGAGAAGCCCGAGGGCACTTACGACGAGAGCCAGATACAGGTCCTTGAGGGACTTGAGGCTGTCAGGGTCAGACCCGGTATGTACATCGGGTCAACGTCGATACGCGGTCTGCACCATCTCGTTTACGAGATAGTGGACAACTCTATTGACGAGGCACTTGCCGGCGAATGTCGGCGAATAGAGGTCAAGCTGTTGCCCGACGGGAGCTGCTCGGTACGCGACGACGGCAGAGGAATCCCGAGCCACATTCACCCGAAGATGGGGATCCCGACGCTTGAGGTGGTCTTTACCGTACTTCACGCCGGCGGAAAATTCGGCGGGGACGGCTACAAATTCTCCGGCGGACTTCACGGCGTCGGTGCGTCGGTCGTAAACGCGCTTTCCGAATGGATGGAGATCGAGAACCACCGCGACGGGCACCTTTACACTATGAGATTTGAGCGCGGCAAGGTAGTCAGACCCTTCCGTGACGCGGGCGAATCGGACGGCAGGGGGCTCTACGTGCGCTTCAAGCCCGACCCCGAGATATTTGAGGAGACGACCTTTGACTACTCGGTACTCCTGAACCGTCTGAGAGAGCAGGCGTTCCTGAACGCGGGGGTAAACATCTGCTTCCGCGACGAGCGCGGCGAGGACGTGATAGAGAACGACCTCGTTTACGAGGGCGGGATCAAGTCCTTCGTGACCTACCTGAACGGTATGAAGCACGAGGATTCGATCAACTCCGACGTGATCTATATGCGCTCGGAGCGCGACGATTACATTGCGGAGGTCGCGCTTCAGTATAACGAGAGCTACACCGAGACACTGTTGACCTTCGCCAACAACATAAACACGGTGGAGGGCGGCACGCACGACGTCGGCTTTAAGACCGGTCTTGCAAAGGTGCTGAACGACTACGCCCGCAAGAACGGTATGCTGAAGGACTCCGACAAGAACCTGTCGGGAGAGGACGTGCGCGAGGGGCTTTGCGCCGTCGTATCGGTCAAGCTTACCGACGCTCAGTTTGAGGGTCAGACGAAGACGAAGCTCGGCAACAGCGATATGAGGAACTTCGTTTACACGCTCGTGACGAACAAGCTTGCCGAATACTTTGAGGAAAATCCCGCCCCGGCGAAGGCGATAATCGACAAGGCTCTGCAAGCCTCCCGTGCGCGTGAGGCAGCTCGCAAGGCGCGTGAGGCGACCCGCCGCGGTCTGCTGAAGGGGTCGACCCTGCCCGGAAAGCTTGCCGACTGCCACGAGAAGAACGTTGAGCTTACCGAGCTGTTCTTGGTTGAGGGAGATTCGGCAGGAGGCTCGGCAAAGAGCGGCAGAAAGAGCCAGTTCCAGGCGATCCTCCCCCTGCGCGGCAAGGTTCTTAACGTTGAGAAGGTCCGCGCCGACAAGGTATACTGCAACCAATCGCTCCTGCCGATAATTCAGGCGCTCGGCTGCGGCATCGGCGAGGAATTCGATATAAACAAGCTGCGTTACGGCAAGATCATAATTATGGCGGATGCCGACGTTGACGGCTCGCACATTCGGATCCTGCTTTTGACCTTCTTCTTCCGTCATATGAGAAAGCTGATCGAGGACGGTCACGTTTACCTTGCCCAACCGCCGCTCTACAAGGTCTACAAGCGCAGCGGAAAGGGCCCCGAGTACTACGCCTTCTCGGATGCCGAGCGCGACAAATACATCGAAATGCTCGGCGGCGTGAACGTTGAGGCAGACAGATACAAGGGTCTTGGTGAAATGGATGCCTCCCAGCTTGCGGAGACGACGATGGACCCCGAGACGCGCACCCTTAAGCGCGTGACCATCACCGATGCCCTCGCCTGCGACGAGATATTCTCCCTGCTTATGGGCGACAAGGTCGAGCCCCGCCGCGTATTTATCGAGGAAAACGCCAAATTCGCGGAGAATCTTGATATATAAAGACGGGA
>CAYWVC010000121.1:0-2706 GCA_964461635.1 uncultured Lachnospiraceae bacterium | reverse complement strand
TGATTGCGATAGGTAATCCTTTGAGGTTATCTCCAGATTTTCCCCCGCTTAGCACCGTGCATGCGAGTTTCCCGGCACACGGCGCCCCATCAGTGTTACAAATTCATTCGATTAGTATAGATTTCAAAACTTCGGAAACTTAAATTGCAGTATTTCCTACTGCCAGTCTGTATTTGTTGATTTTATTCAGCATAGATTTGGTCGGCTTCAAAATATTTCGGTATGCAGTTATTGTTTCAAGCAGAGTGGCATGTATCAGTTTATGGACATCTTCATGTACAATTACAAGATTTGAGTAATCATCAGTGCCACCCATGGAAACGGGTAAGATATGATGACAATGGATTTCATCAATCCATAAGACCTTGCCTGTAACTGCACATTTTCCATACTGTGCCGCATATCGTGAGATACGGTTATCCTGATACTCAATGCTTCGGCTTTTACTAAAAGACCGAGCAAGCATATGCATAACTGCGATTACGCCCTCATCAAATTTCAGATTTTTGTGTATCTCACTTCTGCCATCAACCGTGTATTTACATATCGATTTTTTCTTGTACATGGGATTTCTTGTTTGGATATATCCGACAGGACACATGGGAACATTGCATATATAGCGCATTTGCTTGCTTTTTCCGTAGTGTTCAAAGATATATTTATTCTTGATTTCACCATGTTTTTTCAGCCTTTTGCCAAGCCTATTTTTAAATACCCTATTTAGCCGAAACTGAATTTTTCTACAATCCAAGGTTACATCGGTTGCATAACGGTAATAATTATGAATGCCCCAAACCATAGAATTGTAAATATTGACAGCCGCTCCTTCTTCTCTGGCATCTTTTGGATTTTGAATATATTTTATTTGCTTTATCAGCATATCCGTTTCCTTTCTCATTGCTTTATCGGTCATATGAGAACGGACAACATATCCGCCATTCTTTTTAACTGCCTTGAGCTCGAAACCCAGAAATTCAGAATAGTGCCGTTTTAGATTTACAATTTTTGATTTTTCTTTGCTGATTTGAAGTTTCAACCTATCCCATAGCCATTGCTCTGTTGCAATGAATACTTTTTGTGCGTCGCTGCGTTTTCTGCAAAATATCTTAAAATCATCTGCATATCGAATAATATACATTTCTTTTAAGTTGGTTGTACGCAACGCCCGATAGGTATGACCCATATTTTCAGTTCCATTGTAGGATATTTGATGATAATATTGCTTTCGTGTAGGCATTGTTTCCCATTGACTTGAAATCCACCAATCTAATTCGTTCAAAACAATGTTTGAAAGTAGCGGACTGAGGATACCGCCTTGCGGTGTGCCTTTGGTTGGCTTTACTACCGTACCGTCCGGCATAACAATCGGCGCTTTCAGCATTTCCTTTATGACAGATAACAGCTTTTTATCTTGTATTCCCAAATTCCACATTTGCTTTATCAGCTTTGAGTGGCTGACATTATCGAAGAAACCTTGAATATCAATATCCACCACAAAATACAGTTTTTGCATTTGTATCATTCGGTAACACTGTGCTATTGCATGTTCAGCACCTCTGTTTGGTCTGAACCCATTGCTACGCTCATGAAATTTTGCTTCGCAAATCGGCTCTAATACCTGCAATATGCACTGCTGAACAAGCCTGTCTATCATTGTGGGTATGCCAAGCGGTCTTGTTTTACCATTGGGCTTTGGTATTTCTACACGCTTAACAGGTTTTGGTTTATACCATGCTAATTTCCGCTGGATAATTTCAACGTATTTTTCGGCGTCAACTTTCTCAATGTCATGGATATTGAGTTTGTCAACTCCGGGAGTATTACTGCCGCCGTTGCGTTTAATGTTTCTATACGCCAGCTTGATGTTATTTTCATTTGCAATGAGTTCCATTAAATGTGTAAATGTCGCTCCTTGTTTGCTTTTAGCATACAGGTCATCATATTCCGCTTGGAGGTCGTAATACTCCAAATGCCTTAGTTTCCTTTGTTTCGTCATAGGCAACGCCCCCTTTCGGGTTTGTTTTTCTTTGTCATACTCGAAGCTATGAATTTCTACACCTATAACTATTTGCAACATTGACTTGTGGCTGTCCCTCCGTTTTCCATTACAGAAAACATTATCGGTAATGCCACGACTTTACCCACGAATAAATCAGCTTATTGTTCTTCGTCTGAACCACATATTGTGTTTCGTAGGTTGCCACGTTCCGATAATCCTATCTTTTCATTTTGTACTTAGGTGCCTTCTCTGAGCCTGATAGCTTGACAGTGCCTGTAACACTGTAAGGTATTTCATAACGGAAAGTCTTACTTTACCTCACTATCCCTGCGCTGAGCAGTCCGCACATTTCTATGCGGTCAAATTATAGACCCGTACATTCAAAGGTTCGTCAGACATCTCTGTCATTCTCACCATATACAATTTATAGACCCCCGACCTATAGGTTACACAATTCACCGCTGAACCGCTTTCGTTGATGTTTTCATCATTACGGTAACTCTCAGCCGACTTCACCGAGCTCTCTGACATTTGCAGTTTCCCACATACGCCAGTCGGAGATTAGGGGAGGCGTTTCGGGGCGTTACTCCGTCATTCCACCTCTTGGATTATCAGTTCTTTGGAACTGACTGTATAAACTCCTTTCAATTTTATACATATATTTTCAGCTCCACGCCTAACCTTTTCAGTTAGGAACGTGTCGCACT
>CAYWVC010000120.1:0-2710 GCA_964461635.1 uncultured Lachnospiraceae bacterium | reverse complement strand
CGTCTCCCACATCTGCCAACAAGTTTTCAACAGCCTGTGGAAAAGTATGTGGAAAACACCGTGGAGAAGGGTGGAAAAGCTTCCTGAAGGGCTGTATTTACGCGACCTTGGGCAATTGTGGAAAAAGGTCGAAAATCGGGGCTTACCGGGGGCACTGTCGAGGTTTTACACATATCCACAGGTTAAAGATACCAACATTGAATTTAAAAAAATAAAAAATAACGATAAAATCAAAAAAAGAGAGGCAATACACAGTGGACGAAAAGAAAAATGACATTCGATACGAGAACCAGAAGATAAACGACATAGCGATGGAGGGTGAGGTTAGGCAATCCTTCATAGAATACGCGATGTCGGTTATCATATCCCGTGCGCTTCCCGACGTTCGCGACGGTATGAAGCCGGGTCAGCGAAGGATCGTATACGCTATGTACGAGGATCACCTCACCCACGACAAGCCGTTCCGAAAGTCGGCGACGACGGTCGGTAACGTGCTCGGTCGCTATCATCCGCACGGTGACGCGGCGGTCTACGGCACTATGGTAAGGATGGCGCAGGATTTCTCGTACAGATATCCGCTTGTGGAGGGTCACGGAAACTTCGGCTCGGTCGACGGCGACGGCGCCGCCGCTTACCGTTACACCGAGGCGAGGCTCGACCGCATCTCCGACGAGATGACCCGCGACCTTGAGAAGGAGGTCGTGGACTTCGTACCGAACTTTGACAACCGCCTTCGCGAGCCGACGGTACTGCCGTCGCGCTTTCCTAACCTGCTTGTAAACGGCTCGATGGGTATTGCCGTCGGAATGGCGACCAACATTCCGCCTCACAATTTGCGTGAGACGATCGCGGCGACAGATTACAGGATGGATCACCCCGACTGCACCGCCGACGAGCTTATGCAGTTTATGAAGGGTCCCGATTTCCCGACGGCGGCGATAATCTACGGCACCTCGGGCATCCGGGAGGCATACCGCACCGGCAAGGGCAGGGTAATGGTACGCTCGCGCGCGACGGTGGAGGAGGAGAAGCACCGCATCATCTTCACCGAGATACCCTACGGCGTGAACAAGGCAATGCTGTGCGAGAGCATCGCACGGCTCGTCAAGGAGCGCCGCATCGACGGCATCACCGAGCTGAGGGACGAAACCGACCGAAACGGCATCCGTGTGGTCGTGGAGTTCCGCCGCGACGTAAACTCGCAGATACTGTTGAATCAGCTCTACAAATACACCGAGCTCCAGACGACCTACGCGATCAATATGCTTGCCGTTGTCGGAAACGAGCCGAAGATACTCTCCCTGCCCGAGATACTCGATCACTACATCGCCTTCCAGGAGCAGGTCATCACCCGTCGCACGAAGTACGACCTTGACCGTGCGTTGGCGCGTGCGCATATCTACGAGGGCTACAAGATCGCCCTTGACAATATCGACGAGATCGTGCAGATAATGAAGACCTCGCCCTCCGTCCCCGAATCGAAGGTCACCCTGTGTGAGAGGTTCGGCTTGACCGATATTCAGGCGCAGGCTATCGTTGAGATGACTCTCGGCAAGCTTACCGGCCTTGAGCGGCACAAGATCGAGGAGGAGCTTGCCAGACTTGAGGCACTTATCGCCGAGCTGCGCGCCATCCTTGCCGACGAGGGCAAGATCAAGCAGATCATAAAGGACGAGATGCAACAGATCGCCGACAAGTACGGCGACGACCGCCGCACCGAGATAGTGGAGGCGGAGGACGATATAGTCCTTGAGGACCTTATAGAGCGCCACAAGTGCATAATAACCTACACCCACGCCGGCTACGTCAAGCGTCAGCCCGCCGACAGCTACGAGGCACAGGGCAGGGGCGGCAAGGGCATCCGCAGTATAACGACGAAGGAGGAGGACTTTATCGAGAAGGTCATCTCGGTCAACAGTCACTCTTACCTTATGATGTTCACCAACCTCGGCAAGGTCTATATGCGCAAGGCGTATATGATCCCGGAGGCATCGCGCACCGCGAAGGGATCCAATATAGTCAATATTCTTGAGCTGGCGGAGGGCGAGCGCGTGACCTCCTTTATCGGGGTCGACGGCTTTGACGGCGCCGATTCGATGTACCTCACTATGATCACGAAGCAGGGAATTATAAAGCGTACGCTGCTCTCTCAGTTTGAGTATCAGAGAAAGGGCGGAAAGATCGCCATAAGCCTTGATGAGGGTGACGAGCTTATCTTCACCCGCCTGACCGATGGCAGCGAGAGCCTTCTTATCGCGACGCATAACGGTATGGCGGTCAGATTTGATGAAAATAACGTCCGTTGCCTTGGACGTACCGCCCGCGGAGTGCGGGGAATAAGGCTTGACGGGGGCGATTATATTACCGGTATTACCTCGGTTGACGAGGATAAGTGGCTCCTGACCGTTACCGAGAACGGCTACGGCAAGCTCTCGCCCTTCTCAGACTTCCGTGAGATGAAGAACCGCGGCGGCCGCGGCGTGACCTGCCAGAACACCGACGGCAAGTACGGTCTGCTTGCCGGTATCGCCGCCGTTGCCGAGGATGACGACGTTATGCTCGTTACCAATCTCGGTCAGCTTATCCGTATCTCCGCCGGCTCGGTCAGAAGGTGCTCAAGATCCGCCGGAGGCGTCATAGTTATGCGCCTTGCCGACGGTCAGTCGATCGTTAACGTTACCCGCATCTCCGCCGACACCGCGGAAGATAC
>CAYWVC010000119.1:0-2720 GCA_964461635.1 uncultured Lachnospiraceae bacterium | reverse complement strand
CCGTCAGAGGTCGAAGTCGATGATCAACGGGCAATGATCGGTCGAAAGCAGAGCGTAAAGGTCGGTGACGACCTCGTACAGCTTTACCTTTGCCGCCGTACCGTCGTTGAGAAAGACTTGGTCTATTGATTTTGAGTGATCTCCGCTCGGCATTACCGGGGCGGTGTAGATCTTATTCTCCTCATCGTACGTGGGATAGGAGTGGGAGGACTTGAGGTTCTCGCTGACCTCGGCGAGCTTATACACGTCGGTCATATCTCCCGCGTCGACCTTTTTATATGCCGACGAGGAGGAATTGCAGTTGAAATCCCCGCCGCAGAATACCGGAATATTGCCGTATTTTGCGACGATCGCATCCTTCGCGGCGAGCATCTCGGCGGCGTCGGAGAGGCGCGCGGTATCGTCGGTGGCATCCACCTTCTTCCACCAATAGTGGGTGGACAGCACGGCGAAGACCTTGCCGGTCGCGTTGACCTTAAAAACGCCGTAGGTATAGCCCTTCGAGTCGTCGTCCTTGCCGTTCGAATATCGGCAGTACTTGCTGTCGAGCAGGGTCAGCGTATCGGTGCGGTAGAATATGGGGGTGTAGTTATTCGCCGGGTCGGGCGAGGGCACCTCCGCATACCCCGCGTCCGTAAGTAGGGTCGCGATCGAGTAGATCCCGGTGCGGCTCAACGGATTGCATTCCTGAAGCCCGATAACGTCGGGGGAGTAGGCGAGGTATAGCTCGGCAAGCTGTCTTTGCCTCTGCTCACGCGGGTGGATCGCCTTGCAATTTCCGTACATATTGTTTATAAGGATCCTTATCTCACCGAGCCTGCGATCGGCGTAGCCCGTGCCGTCGGTGAAGGTCTTCGATGCGTCTCCGCCGACGCGGTAGCCGTCGTTCAGCTCCTGATCCTTCACCGAGGTGGGGAAAATAAGGCTCCCGACCGCCTGAACGGCATCCTCGTATCCGTAGAGAGAGCCGGCGACAAGGCAGAGCGAGCCGCCGCTGACGCTGAATTCGTATTTGTGACCGTCGGGCAACGCGACATCGGTGCGAGCCGTTTTGCCAACGCGGATCTCGTGACCGTAGCTCCCGGAGTCGTTAACCGTCGGCAGGACCGCGCCGTAGAGCTCGGAGATGCGCTCCCTCAGCAGGATCGCGGCGCGGTATTCCGATACGGTGTATTTCTTCGGCATAACTATGCAGAAATCGCGCAGCTCGGTGCCGCTTATCTTCACCGAACGTATCGAGTATTCGCAGTTATATGTATATTCGGAGAGCTCCGAAAAAGAGAACCCCCCGTCACCGTAATTTTTCCCCGTAAGGAAGGTATTTATAAAGTAGTTGACCGCCTCCAGAGTCGATGCGTCACTGCCGCCGACGATAATGAGCTTCTTGCCGACTATGCGGACGGTGTAGCTTGCCTTAAGCAGCTCGGAGCTCACGAGCTCGGTCTCGGCTCGGTCTACCGCACCGACGAGGATCTCGCACTCCGGAACGTCGGATTCCTTAATCACAAAATCGTTCGTAAGAGTAACCGTAGTCCCGCACGCCGCGGCAAAAGCCTTCGAAAGGGATTTGCAAGCCTCCACAATCTCGTCACTTGCCTTGTCGGGGCGGCATATCACGTATTTTGCCTGCCCGCCTGAGATGATATCGAGCACCGCGGGCTCGTCGTCGGGGGCATCCCCCGTCACGCCGTCCGTCGGATCGGTATCAGACACGGTATCGGTGGCGGACACGTCCCCGTTGCCGCCCGTACCCGTCACGCAGGATATAAGCGGGAGTATGAGCAAAAGCGCAAGGAAAAGGCAGATCGACCTTCTCATAATTACCTCCGTTCCGTCGCCCCGAGGCGACGCCGTTACGTTAATCGGTGACTTAATTTTATCCTATACGTACGGCTTTGTCAAGATAATTATTTTTTGCGACCCGTATAAGATCGCGCCGAGCGTCAATAATAATAGCAGACAACAAAAAATACAAGGAGTCGTAAGAAATGTCAGACAAATTCAAAAACTCAAAGCTTTACAGTGCGCTGAAGGACCCGAAGGTCAGTCGGGTGCTCTATATCTCGCTCGTCGTCATCCTCGTCGCCACGGCAATAGTGATCGGCGCGGTCGCCGCCGCCAAGCGCTCAAGGGAGAATACGCCGCAGCCTCTGCCCACACCGTCGGATACGCAGGAGCCCGTAACCGATGCCCCGAATAACGGCGGCACGGACAGCCCCGATACCGGGGACTCGGGCTCTGCTCCCACCGTCAACGGCGTTCCGGAGCTTTCGCTCCCCTTAACGGGTCTGCTTGCAAAGAAGCATGATTCGGAGGTGCAGGTATTTTCACCCACGATGAACGATTACCGCGTGCACCTCGGGATCGACATCGCAACGGTCGAGGGTGCCGACGTGCTTGCCGCCGCCGACGGCACGGTGAAGAAGATCTGGAAGGACCCGATGATGGGCTATTGCCTCGCGATCGAGCATTCCGGCGATACCGTTACGGTCTATAAAAACCTCGCGGCAACCCTGCCCGACGGCATCGCGGAGGGCTCAAAAGTCAACGCCGGCGATAAGATCGCCTCGGTCGGCGACAGCTCCCTGATCGAGGTCGCCGAGGAACCGCACCTCCATTTCGAGGTCACGGTCAAGGACCTCCAGACCGACCCGCTCACCTGCTTCTCGGAGGAGTCGCTGAACTCCCTGACCCGCGATACCGCTTACGAGGATTAACCC
>CAYWVC010000118.1:0-2737 GCA_964461635.1 uncultured Lachnospiraceae bacterium | reverse complement strand
GCGAACAGCAGGTCGTTGGACTTGCATAAGAGCCGATAGTTCTCGTTGTTCTGTCGGATGAACTCAAAGAAGGAATCGATAAAATGGACGATGTCGCGGGTCTCGCACAGGCGGGCGTTATCAAAAAAAGCATCGATCAGCTCGTTCTCGTAGTCCTCCGCCACACCGTAGATGTCATCGTAATGCGAGTAAAAGGTGCCGCGGCTGATGTCGGCACGCAGACACAGCTCGCTGACCGAGATCTTGCCCAGCTCCTTCTTCTCGGACAGCATTTCGGCAAAGGTCTTTTTGATGAGACGGCGTGTTTTTCTTGACGAATTGTTGAGGTTTTGCGCTTTCATGCAGAGGCTCCTTTTTCACGAACAAGACAGGATTCTTGACGATGTTCAAATTTGATCGGCAGACGAAACTTTGTGCTTTTCTTTTGTCCCTGCTCTTATTATAATACGACACAGATCAAATGTCAACACTGTTGATGAAAGAAAGGAGACATTTTTTTATGGAAAAGCGACCCACCTCCCACACGTCGGATCAACACGTGATCGAGGTGTCCCACCTGACCAAGGACTACGGCTCCGGGCGCGGGGTGTTTGATGTCAGCATCCATGTGGATGAGGGAGAGGTATTCGGCTTTCTGGGACCCAACGGTGCCGGAAAATCCACTACCATCCGTCATCTGATGGGCTTCTCGCGACCGGATTCCGGCAGTACGAAAATGCTGGGGGAGGAGACCTTCCCGCACTACGACCGCATCCTGCGCCATGTCGGCTACATTCCCGGGGAGATCGCGCTCCCGGCGGGGCTGACCGGTTGGGCATTCATCCGCATGATGCAGGATATGCAGCACATCCACGATCAAAAGCGACTTTCGGATATGCTGGAACTGTTCGAGCTGGAGGACAAGGTGCTCTGCGGCGAGACAAAGCGCATGAGTCTCGGGGTCAAGCGCAAACTGGCAGTAGTAACGGCCTTCATGTCCGACCCGAGCGTTCTCATTCTGGATGAGCCCACCAGCGGACTTGACCCGGTGATGCAGGAGCAGTTCATCCGTTTCATTCACGAGGAAAAGGCGCGGGGCAAGACCATCCTCCTGTCCAGCCACATCTTCTCGGAGATCGACTCCACCTGCGACCGCATTGCCATCATCAAGGACGGTCGTATCGTGTCGGAATTTGTAGCGAATGACCTCAAGCACGCCACCCGCAAGTACTACACCGTGGTATTTGAGACAGTGCAAGCCAAGGACGGCTTCAAGACTTCCGCGCGGGACATTTCCTCCCTTACTCTGCTCGGCGAGGAGCCGGACAGCGTATATATTTCGGTGGAGGATGCAGACTTGAACCTGCTCATCGAGCGGCTCTCCGCTCTGCCTGTCCGCTCCTTCAGCAATCGGTTGGAGACGCTGGAGGACTACTTTATGAAATTCTACAAGGAAGACCGCGATTTCGGAGGTGCATTGCAATGAATGTGATCGAAATGCAACAGCTGACCAAGGACTACGGCAACGGGCGGGGCATTTTTGACCTTGACCTCGCCATAGCCGAAGGAGAAATGGTCGGGTATGTCGGTACCAACGGCAGTGGCAAGACCACCACCATCCGCCATATCATGGGCTTTTTGAAGCCGAACAGCGGCTCGGTATCGGTGCGGGGGCTGTCCTCCTGGGAGCACTCCAGCGAGATCTTGCGGCAGATCGGGTATGTCCCCGGGGAGATCGCCTTCCCCGACCTGCACACCGGCATTGATTTTCTCAAGTGTCAGGCGGAGTTTCTGGGTCTGCGGGATATGTCCTACGCCAACAAATTGATCGAACGGCTCCAGCTTGACCCGCGCGCCAACCTCAAGCGGATGAGCAAAGGCATGAAGCAAAAGACCGCCCTTGTGGCGGCTCTCATGAACGACTCCCCCATCATCCTCTTGGACGAACCGACCACGGGACTTGACCCGCTGATGCGGGCAACCTTCCTTGACATCATCAAAGAGGAGCACCGCCGCGGCAAGACCATCTTCATGAGCAGTCACAGCTTTGACGAGTTGGAAAAGACCTGCGACCGTGTCGCACTCATCAACGACGGTCGCATCGCGGATATCTGCGATATGAACAGCATCCGCAACCGCCCCATAAAGGATTTCAAGATCGAGTTCCGCTCGGTCGCAGACTACCGCCGCTTTTTGGGGGAGTCCTTTGAGGTCATCCGCCGTCAGGAGCAGTATGATCAGGTCACCATTCGGATCGCCGCCACGGATACCGCCGCCCTTTTGGGTGTCCTGAAGGGCTACAACGTCAAATTCATCTCCGAGCTTCCCTACACGCTGGAGATGCACTTCAAAAACCTCCTCATATCTGAGGCGAAGAAAGGATAAGGATATACATCATGTTCAGCAAAGCATTATTCAAGCAGTCCTGCAAGGCGAACGGCACCATGTGGGGCATCATCACCTTTGCCGTGTGTTTCATGCTGGCCTGCGTCATGCTGATCTCCGGCAACGGCAACATCGGCGAGGTCAAGGACTCCATTCAGGACACCATCATCGTCAAAGAGGTGGACGCGCAGATGCAACAGCGGGCACTCTCCTACTTTGCCAACGCCGAGGACGGATTGGGCCAGTTCGACACGCTGTTCTCGGAGAACGCACAGGACACCCTGTCTTATCTCGTCTGGTGCAGTAAGATGCCGACAGAGTCCGAGCTGCCCGACCCCACGGTATACGCGGCGGCTATGCAACAGTGGCAGGC
>CAYWVC010000117.1:0-2742 GCA_964461635.1 uncultured Lachnospiraceae bacterium | reverse complement strand
CTCACGAAAGGCTCCCTTGTGTAAAGGGAGCTGTCGCCGTAGGCGACTGAGGGATTGTCCCAAAAGTGAACTAACTTTTTTGAGAAGTAACTTTTACTGAAGAACAATCCTTCCACCGCTAAAGCGGTCCCCCTCCCTTTACACAAGGGAGGCAAAAGTTAGCGGAAACTCCGCAAAAACTGCCTCTGCCGTTCGCACCGCACCGCATCACTATTGTATGAACGAAGCCTCACGGAAGGCTCCCTTGTGTAAAGGGAGCTGTCGCCGTAGGCGACTGAGGGATTGTCCCAAAATCGAACTAATTAATCTGACCAAGAGATCGCTTTACCTTGGTGTCGATATACTCGCACACTCCGGAAAAATTTCTGTTCACATCAACATTCAAAATACGAATAACGGTAATTCCGTAGCCCTCTAAAAAAGCCGTGCGTTCCGCATCCTTTTGAATATTTTTATCCTCATAATGCTGAGAACCGTCCAATTCGATTACAATACCTGCCTTCGCACAGTAAAAATCCGCAATATACTTTCCCAAAATCTTTTGCCGTGAAAACCGCACCGGATATGAACGCAAAAAATCGTACCATAAACGGCATTCTTCTTTTGTCATTTCTTTGCGTAAACGCCTTGCTAAAGGAATCAAATTGTTGTTGCGCTTCGATTGCATTTTGCCTCACCCGACGAACACTTCTGCTTTCTACAAATTATCAATGCTAACTTTTAACCATTTTACTATCTTTGAATAAAAAAGTCAATACGTTTTTCGGCAAAAAAGTAAAAATTATCATTGACAATTTTTGAAATATCATATATAATAGTTTCCAAGCAAGAATGGCGGTGATAAAAATGGAGAACAAATTTGCGAGAAAAACGATAAAGGAACGCCTGATCCTCGCCGGGATAGACGAGATCGGCAGCTACGGCGTGGGGGGCTTTTCGCTCCGACAGGTCGCAACGGCGTGTAACGTTTCGTGCGCCACCCCGTATAATTATTTCAAGAATAAGGAAGGCTTCGTCCTCGAAATAATCCAGTATATCAAGAACCAGTGGGAGCTGCTCAAGGCGGAGATAGATAAGCTCTACCGCAACGACGAAAAGCAGCTGCTTATCGAGCTTTGCGTGTTCTACGTGAAATTCCTCTACGGCAACCCGAACTACCGCTCGATAATCCTGCTCGACAGTATGGAGATCGACGACGAGAGCTATACGGATATCGAAAACGCAAGAAATTTCATCGAGCTTGAGCTTGAGCACTATATGAAGCTCCGCAACGTCTCCGCAAGGGAAGCGAGAAGAAAAAGCTTTGTCATCCGAGCGATCGTTTTCGAGGCGGCACTCCTGCTCGAGCGTGGCGACCTCGAAAATACCCCCGAAAATTTCGATTTTTTGAGATATTGTATCGCCAAGGAGCTGTCCCTCGTCTGAAAAATCCCCAAAATGCCGAAAAACGTAGAAAAATAAAGGGCTCGGTCGACCTTGACCGAGCTTTTTTGCGTAAAAATAAGGACATCCTATAACGTATAGGATGTCCTTTTTCTGCAACAAAATTGTCAAATGTGCACATATTGAAATGGCGATTTTTGTTGAAATCGTCGTTTTTTCTCAACAGCTATTGACTTATGCGCAAAAAAGGAGTATAATAGCCTCACCAAAAAGGGACATCCTATACGTTATAGTATGACCTTTTTGAAAACCGCGCGGAAAATCGCCGTTTACCGCGCAACCGAAAAACACCCCAAAGATTGCAATGGGGACAAATTTGATTTTAAGGAGAAAATTGAAATGAAAAACACTAAAAAGGGTTTCACCCTCGTTGAATTGCTCGTAGTTATCGCAATTCTCGCAATCCTCGCAACCGTTTCCGTAGTTGGTTACACAAGCTACATAACAAGCGCTAACAATTCTGCC
The DNA here is from genome assembly GCA_964461635.1 of uncultured Lachnospiraceae bacterium. Lineage (GTDB taxonomy): Bacteria > Bacillota > Clostridia > Oscillospirales > CAG-272 > RGIG3994. The sequence continues at coordinate 834 of CAYWVC010000117.1, read as the reverse complement.
GCTCAGCAGGAACTTACACAGGTCAAGAGCTTTATAATTGCTTATGATTTGACCGATGCAGGCAACAAGAATGGTCAGGTTGAGGAATCTGAAATTACCGGTGCACTTGCACAATCCGAGCTTTCTGACAAGGCAAGCAATGTTACCGTAGGTAAAGTTGGCGATGCTCTTTATGTAAAGTATACTAAGGGCTCTGGTGTTGCTTATTGGAATGTTTCTACTGGTGATGTTACAACAACTATAACAGGAACTTTTACCCCCAATTCTACATCAGGTTCGACCACCCCTTCTAATGGCGACTAATTAATTGTTTACCGAAAGGTAAAAAGCCTTTTTGAGCGCCGACGGTTCTTAGGCGCACGCGGTACGCAATCAGCCGCGATATACGGTGATACGCACGGGTGCTCTCCGTACCCGCACCGAGAACTTCTTTTTGAATAAACCCTCGAGCCTCGCGCCCGGGGGTTTTTCGTTTTGTACGCTTTGTGGCATACCTCAGTACGTGGTCGTGATTTTCCGCGAGCACTCTCTTCGTGGGTGCAGTCGCCATATTTTCGCGGAATTAGTCGCACTTCGTAGGAAAAATCTTCACCCGTGGTTTTTTTTAGTTTTTGCCCAAAAGTTAGTTCACTCCGGAGCGGGCGACCACAGGTGCGCCCCTACGGGTTGGTGGGGTGCTTTCGTGCCGCCAATAGTGGCAAAATTTGCGGTGCGTCGACTGTTTTTCAAATAAATGCTTTTCGCCCGTGCGTCGCCCGCCTTGAACGAAAACTAACTCCCCCCACAAACTTAACCGCTTGACTTCCCGTGCTTTCTGTGCTATTATAATAACGG
>CAYWVC010000116.1:0-2753 GCA_964461635.1 uncultured Lachnospiraceae bacterium | reverse complement strand
CCTGCCGCGATACACGTTGCCCGCTTTAAGCCCGATAAGAGAGAGGTCGGGGCGCTCGACGCAGAGCTCGGCTATTGCGCCGTACGAGACTTTTCGGAGCAGGAAAAAGGCGTGGCGTCGCTCGGCATCAACGCTTATGGCATCGAAGCAACGAAGATCCGCTTCCCCGTCCTCGGGATCAAAGCGCATAATGATTTTGACGTGAACGCCGTCGAAGCGATCCGAGAAGATCACGCTGAGGCTCGGATCCCGCGTCCCCATAACCGCCGCGGCGGCTGACAGGAAAAATGCCGCCGAGAGTCCCGCGTCGGCACGCCTTTCGACGAGGGGTGCCTGTATGATCAGAGCCTCCCACCCTATTCCCAGCTCTTCGCAGGCGTTCTTCAGTCTGCACTTGATCTTGCTCGCGGTCATACGGTAGCCGGCATCGACGCCGAACCCCATTCGCGAAAGGAATGAGATCACTGCCTCCCGCGCCGCTCTTTCGCGCATTCCGTCGGGAAGGCGAAAGCCGAAAACGCACGACGAGTAAAGCTCCAAGCCGTAAAAAAGCAATACGCGCTCGCCGCCGTCACTTACCTTAATGGCAAATCGCCGCGGTATCTTAGCTCTTTTCTTCGGGTCGGCGGGTATAACGCACAGCCGTATACCCGTTTCGCACAGCAGCTTGCGGCGGCGCACACACGCTCTGCCGAGCGTTTCATTCACATTTATCTGAACGTCCATATCCGAAAGCTCCGTAGTAATACTTCGTTAAACGTAAAAAAATCGGGAAAAGCCCTTCTGCGGAAAAGCTTTCCCCGATTTTTATATATTGCCGTCAGTTACCGACGAGGCCCTTCTTCACCTTGCTCTGCCATTTAAGGCGGTTCTCGGTGTTAAGGATGCGCTTGCGGAGGCGGATGGATTTTGGCGTGACCTCGATGAGCTCGTCATCGGAAATAAATTCGATAGCCTTCTCAAGCGTCATAATGACGGGCGGTGTAAGGATGAGCTTTTCGTCCGCGCCGCTCGAACGTATAGCGGTCAAGTGCTTCTTCTTGCACGGGTTGACGGCGATATCCTCGTTCTTCGGGTTGATACCGACGATCATCCCCTCGTAGACCGGGGTCTGCACTCCCACGAAGAGCTGCCCGCGATCCTGCGTATTATAGAGACCGTAGCTCGTGGTCTCGCCCGCCTCGGATGCGACGAGCGAACCGGTGAAGCGCATAACGATCTCGCCCTTGAAGGGCGCGTAGCCGTCAAAAATGGTATTGAGTATTCCCTCACCGTGCGTATCGGTCATAAATTCGGCACGGTAGCCGAAAAGACCGCGCGAGGGGATGGAGTAGATGATGCGAGTGCGGGTGCCGATCGGGTTCATCTCGATAAGGTCGCCCTTTCTCTGCCCGAGCTTGGTGACGACGGCACCGACGAATTCGGCGGGAACGTCGACCGTGACGCGCTCCATCGGCTCGCACTTCACGCCGTCGATCTCCTTGTAGAGCACGCGCGGGTTGGAGCAGGTCAGCTCGTAGCCCTCGCGGCGCATAGTCTCGATGAGGATGGAGAGGTGCATCTCCCCGCGCCCGGCAACCTTAAACTCATCGGTCGTCTCTCCGTCGCGGATGCGAAGCGAAACGTCCTTGAGGAGCTCACGGTAGAGCCTTGCACGGAGCTGACGCGAGGTGACAAACTTGCCCTCCTTCCCCGCAAAGGGACTGTCGTTGACCGAAATGGTCATCTCCAGCGTCGGCTCACTGATCTTGACAAACTCAAGCGGCTCGGGGGTCGCGGGCTCGGTAATGGTATCACCGATGGTTATATCCTCCGCGCCCGAGAAGGCGATGATATCGCCCACCTTCGCCTCGGTACACGGGGTACGTGACAAGCCGTCGAATTGGTACATCGACACGATCTTTATCCGCTTGTTGGGCTTGTCCTCGTGATAATTGCAGATAGTGGCATCCTGCCCCTGCTTCATCGTGCCGCGCTCGATCCTGCCGACGCCGATCCTGCCCACGTAGTCGTTGTAGTCGATCGTGGAGACGAGCATCTGAAGCGGTGCCTCGGCGTCGCCCTCGGGAGCCTTCATATAGTTAAGGATGGTATCGAAGAGCGGGGTGAGGTCGGTGCCGGGCTCGTCGGGAGAGTAGGACGCCGTGCCGTCGCGCCCCGAGCAGAAGAGCATCGGGCTGTCAAGCTGTTCGTCGGTGGCGTTGAGGTCCATAAGCAGCTCAAGCACCTCGTCAATGACCTCGTAGGGGCGGGCGTCGGGCTTGTCGACCTTGTTTACGATAACGATAACGCGGTGGTTGAGCTCAAGCGCGCGCTGAAGCACGAAGCGGGTCTGGGGCATCGGTCCCTCCGCCGCGTCAACGAGCAGAAGAACGCCGTTGACCATCTTCAGTATGCGCTCGACCTCGCCGCCGAAGTCGGCGTGTCCCGGGGTGTCTACTATATTTATCTTAACGTCCTTGTAGTGTATCGCCGTGTTCTTGGCAAGGATGGTTATCCCGCGCTCACGCTCAAGGTCGCCCGAGTCCATAACGCGGTCGGTCGTCGCCTGGTTGTCGCGGTAGACTCCCCCCTGCTTGAGCATCTGATCGACCAGAGTGGTCTTACCGTGGTCAACGTGAGCTATAATGGCAATATTTCTCAAATCTTCTCTGATCACAAGTATATCTCCCGTTCATTGAAATGTTATAACAGCCTATTATATCACATTCCGCAGAAATAATAAATACCTTTTTGCAATTTTTTTGATTTTT
>CAYWVC010000115.1:0-2777 GCA_964461635.1 uncultured Lachnospiraceae bacterium | reverse complement strand
CGAACCCTTCGCCTACCGGCTTTGGGTTCGGATTTCTACTGTTTGGTGCGGGTAAAAGGACTTGAACCTTCACGAAGTTGCCCCCATTAGAACCTGAATCTAACGCGTCTGCCAATTCCGCCATACCCGCATAACGTCACGTGCGGCGTATACCGACCGCGACAACGATATTATTATACTCTTTTTTTGCGTATTGTCAAGAGCTTTTTGGGATTTTTCGATTTTATCGGGTTTACTTTTTGGCTGAGCCGTCCTTACCGAACATTACCGACATACATCCGCGCCTCTCGCTCATCGGGGTAGCTGCGCCGCCATTGGCGATACCGATAGGACCATCAGATGTCTCTGCCGCCGCCAACGATCCGCCGTCATGCACGATACGGCGCTTGGCGTACCGCAACATCAGCTTATCAAGGTTATTTATCACTATATCGCCCGTAACACGCGGCTTTTGAGTCAGCGCGTTGCTCGCATTAAGCACCTTTATACGGCGCTTTATCGCCTCCACGTCGTCAAGACCGCCGGCAAACACGGTATCAAGTACCTTTTGTGCGCACTGCCGACCGTCGGATATCATTCTTTCAACGAGGTCGTGGCGGAAACGGAAGGAGTCGAGGATACTGCGATCGCTCGGAAAATTGATCTTGATCACCTTCTGATCAAACTCGGGATTCTCAAAAATATAATTACAGTTATCGAAATACATACAGATAATATAGTCCATATCGTACGCTGATATCGGATATATCGGGATATTGTCGATCAGACCGCCGTCGTAATAAGTATTTCCCTCTATCTCCACGCCCTTATTATATATCGGCATAGCAACGCCGGCACGCATATAGGTATAGAGCTTCTCCGGCTCAAGCCGGCTGAGCTCGGCATACATCACCGAGCCGTTTCTGATATTCCAAAGCGGCATATAAAACGGAACGGTAAGTGCATCAGCCTTAACGATGCTCTTGATACAGGTCTGCAAAAAATCGCTCTTAAGCATACTCGGCATATAGGTCTTTTCTCCGTGCGCGTTTATGGAGTCCCAAAGCTCACGCGCGTGGTCCAGCTCCCCGGTGATGAAGGCATAAGTATTCAGCACGCCGATCGACGACGCGCTGACACAGCAGAAATCCCTGTGAGAAAGATATTCACTTACCGCCTCAAGCGCACCGATCTGATACGCTCCCTTGGCGATTCCTCCCGACAGGAGAAGTCCCACTTTTTTCATAATTACCTCAAATACCGATCAAAATCGTCTATCATTATACATCAAGTGCGCTCATTTGTCAAGTCCGCTCAAAATCATATATCGAGCTTTTCGATCGCACGCATCCCGGCGCGTGCGGCGACGGGTAATCCGCCGGGCGATGATTGCCACTGCGTGGCAAGATAAACGTTATCAAGCCCGCGGATCACAGTGGGGGCTCGGTAGGTCAGCCCACGCGGGGTCGCCGCAAAGCTCATATACGAGCCCTCAAACGACGACAACAGCTCCGCATAGGTCGCGGGAGTCCACACGTCAAGCAATTTAAGTCCGCCCGCCGCTCTCGGATATCTCTCCTCTATTCTGCGTTTCACCGCCCGCGCAAGCTTGTCCTTTGCCGCGGTGTACCTCGCCTTATCCGAAAATGCCGCGATCCACTGCCTCGCCGTTGCCTCGTGCACGAACAGCAACACCTGCACGACCGCCTCGCCTTCGGGAGCAAAGCCGTCACGGTACGGAATAACCGCCATACGGTCCACTATCCGACCGTCAAGCTTCATCGGGCGAACGTCAAGCACCGTAACGCATTTCGGAATACACGCGGCGTCACGGCAGGCAAAGGCTACGTGCAGGCTCGAAAAAAGCTCTCCCCCTCCCTTCCCGTACTCGTGTGCCAACGCAGGGGGCATATATCGTTCGGGGAGCAGCCGTCCAAACGTTACCCTCGGATCACAGCAGCATATCACCGCATCTGCCGACACAAGGCGACCGTCGGCGGTCACGACCCCGTACGCCGCGCGATCCCGATACGCGATACGGGCCGCCTCGGTTGAGGTCAGCAGTCTGCCGCCAAGGTCGGCAAAGCGCTTTTCCATCCGTCGCGCGGCCGCCCGAGAGCCATCCGCCGGAAGATCCCCGTCGCCCAGCGCAAAGGTCGCGTATGCATAAACAAGAGTGACCGCGGCAAGCTCCGAGCTGAAATAATCGGTCATCAGACAGCGTATAAGCTCACTGTCAAACCGTTTTGCCAGCTCGCCGAGGGTCATTCGACCGTAGCGAAGATATGCGATAGCATACGCCCGCCCTTTCAGAAGTCTGTCTCCGCTGTTGACCCCGTTGATAATCCCGTTGACCGCGCCGATAAAGCGTTCGCTCTCCTTCGTGTCCACAGGCGACGCAAGCTTCATCTCGCGCAATGTCCTTGCCGTATCGCGCCACATCCCGATGCGCACGTTCCCAAGCTCGCTGAAATAGAAAGGATCGCGAACGTTAAGCTCTATTCCCCTGCCGAGGACCCCGAGCTCGTGCCACATACGGTTATACTTTCCGCCCCGTCGCGTCCCGGTCAACCAATGCATACAATTATCTATCCGATAACCGTCGCGCTCCCATCCGGTAAGATTGCCTCCCGCAATCTGATTTTTCTCGATCACGGTGCAGGAATACCCGTTCATCTGCCCGTATATCCCCGCAGACAGTCCGGCAACACCGCCTCCGATTATTGCAACTCTTTTCAAAAAGCTCCCTCCGTTTCCTTTTTATATTTAGGATGCACCGGAGGGAGCCTTCTATTCAA
>CAYWVC010000114.1:0-2812 GCA_964461635.1 uncultured Lachnospiraceae bacterium | reverse complement strand
ATAGAGATGTTGTTAGTGTTATTTTAAGCGGACTTACAAACTTAGAATACAGAGGCTACGATTCAGCAGGCATGGCACTTCGTGACGGAAATGACATTAAAGTTTATAAAACTTTAGGCAAGTTGATTAATTTAAAGAATGAACTTGAAGCAAAAAAATCAGAACTAAAAAATGTTACTTGCGGTATCGGGCATATCAGATGGGCAACACACGGTGCCCCATCACTTGTTAATGCACATCCTCATACCTGCACTTGCGGTAAATTAGTTGTTGTTCACAATGGCATTATTGAAAATTACAAAGAATTACGTGAACAGCTGATAAAAAAAGGTTGTCAGTTTAAATCTCAAACAGATACCGAAACTATTGCTCACTTGGTTGCTGATGAATATGCAAAAGTAAAAGATTTGGAATTAGCTGTTAGAAATTCTGTTGTTCAACTTCAAGGTGCTTATGCTGTTTGCGTTATGCACAAAGATTCACCAGATTTAATAGTTGGAGCAAGAAAACATGCACCTATGTTAGTTGGTGTTGGTGAGAGTGAAAACTTTATTGCAAGTGATACTCCTGCAATTATTGAATATACAAAGAAAACAATATACTTAGATGATAATGAAATAGCTGTTGTTACAAAAGATAAGGTAAAAATTACAGATATCAACGGCAAAGAAGTTGTTAAAAAGGTTGAAATTTTGCCTTGGGAACCTATTGCATTAAGCAAACTTGGTTACAAACACTTTATGCTTAAAGAAATCCACGAACAACCAAACGTTGTAAGAAATGTATTAAACGGCAAATTATACGATATTGACGCACCAATTGTATTGAATGAAGTTAAACTTGATGAAAACACAATAAAAAATCTTAAAAAGATAGAAATTATTGCTTGCGGTACATCTTTGCACGTTGGTATGGCTGCTAAATATATCATTGAAGATTTTACGGGTATTTCTGTTGAAGTTGAGGCTTCAAGTGAATACATTTACAGAAAAACTACAACAGATTCATCTACTTTGGTTATTGGGGTTTCTCAATCAGGTGAAACGGCAGATACAATAACTGCAATCAGACAAGCAAAAGAGAAAAATGCACATGTTTTAATTGTTACAAACAGACCTGATTCAAACATGGCAAGATTAGCAGATAGCTTAATTCCTGTTAATGCAGGTATAGAAGTTAGTGTTGCAGCTACAAAATCATATATTGCACAAATGATTTCCTTCTATTTGTTGGCAATTCATATAGCAGAAGTTAAAGGAACTTTAGATAGTGCGTACTTAAAGAATTTAAAACATGAGTTAATTCAACTTCCAACTAAGATTGAAGAAATTCTTTCTAATACAACAACAATACAAGAATGTGCAAGAAAGTTTTCTTCATTTAAGAACTTTATCTATATAGCTCGTGGGGTAAACTTAGCAACAGCTTATGAAGGTGCATTAAAGTTAAAAGAAATAAGTTATATTAATGCAACAGGCTATGCAGCAGGTGAATTAAAGCATGGTCCTATCGCTATGCTGGATGAAACCATGCCTGTTTTATCAATAATGATTCCGGGCGGAATTACTTACGAAAAGGTACTTTCAAATAGTGAAGAAGCAAAAGCAAGAAATGCAAAATTGATTGCACTAACTTCATCAACCGATTCAAACCTTGATACCTTGTTTGATGTTGTGCTTAGAGTGCCACCTGTTAGCGAAATTCTATCACCGGTAATTACCTGTGTTCCATGCCAGCTTTTGGCATACTATATTGCAGAATTTTTAGGTAAAGACGTTGACCAACCGAGAAACCTTGCAAAATCAGTAACGGTGGAATAATGATTACAACAAAAACTGTTAAGATTGAAATTCCAAAAGAATTTACAAGCGAATATATAGAAAACAAACTAAAATCTGATGGCTACGATGTATTACGTTGGGCAATAACAGGCTATGATGATAGCTTTTATACATTAGATATAGCAGTTGTAGAAGATTAAAAAAGAGGCTTAAAGCCTCTTTTTTAAATATAGTTTAAAATTTCTGTTAAATCTTTGTTCTCAATGATTATATTTGCATGCTCTTTAAGTTTTGGTTTGGCACAAAAGGCAACACGTTTGCCGGCATGTTTGAACATGCTTATATCATTTGCTCCATCACCAACGGTTAAAGTATCTTCTTCTTTAATGTTTAGAAGTGTTTGAAGCCTTTTTAACATTTTACCTTTGCTGTCAGAGAACATCATTTCACCACCAACCAACCCTGTTAACTCGCCATTTTTAAAATGAAGAAGGTTTGCAAATTGTGCGTCATAGCCAAGGGCTTCTTGCGCAGGGATTGTTGCTGTTTCATAGCCCCCTGAAAAACAAACAACTTTATAACCCATTTTATGAAGTTCTGAAATCGTTTCTTTAGCTCCTTTTGTATAAGGAAGATTTTTACATATTTCAATAACTTTTTCTTCCTTTGCTCCTTTTAAAAGGGCTACACGCTTTGTAAGACTTTCAAAAAAGTCAATTTTACCTTCCATTGCCTCTGTTGTAATTTGTTTCATTAATGGCTCAATATTATATTCTCTTGCTATAAATTCAAGAGTTTCACCCTCCATTAATGTTGAATCAAAATCAAAAACTGCTAATTTCATAAAAAATTCCTTATTAAACGGTTAATTTATTTTATATTAGAAGTCCATTAATGACAACATTTTTCAAGTGTTTGCAGAGGTTTTAAAATTTACAATCTGTGCCAAAAGGTTGCTTTTGTGTTATTTTGTTGCTATAAGTTAGAAGATGGTAAATAAATGTTCAGACAAAAAGGAGAAATAATGGGAC
>CAYWVC010000113.1:0-2837 GCA_964461635.1 uncultured Lachnospiraceae bacterium | reverse complement strand
GAGAGATCGTGGTCATAGAGGTCTAAAAAACGATATATAAGGGAGCGGAACCGCTCCCTTTTGCTGTTTTGCACAAAATTGACCATCGATTTTTGTAAAAAAAAACATTGCATTCCTTTATGCATTTTGATATAATAAAAGATGATAGACCTAAATCATTCAGTCAAAGAAAGGAATTTCTCACATGAATAAGACCTTATTCTGCCGTCTGCTCAGCGTGAGTCTGGCTCTCCTGATGCTCCTGTCGGAAGCCTTGACCCTAACCGCCTGCGGCGAGACCTCGCTGGAGAACCTTGCCGAGCCGGAGCGCGCCGCCGAACTGATCCGCCGTTTCGCCAAGGCCGACGAGGCATCCACCGGTGGTGTAGCGGTCACGGATGCCACCATCACCATGAAGGTCAAGGGCGTGGACGCGACCATCACCATCAAGTCCGAGACACAGCACAGCGAACAGGACGGACAGCTCCGCGAATACAATTCTGTGGACACCACGGTGTCAGCTCCCGCCGCAAAGATCGACGAACAGGTCAGCTCCTGCGAGGGATACATGGACGGTTTCATGTTCTACATGAACGGCAAAGCCAGTCTGTACTCCGAACTGTCGCAGGAGGACTACCAAGCCTGGTCGAAGGCTCGTCATGCCGCAAGTGGCGGTGATATCATGGATGCCGTCGTGCTGGCCGCTACCGCCTCGACTCGCACCTGCACCAAGGATGAGACCACCTACACCGTTACTCTCAGCGGTCAGGACAAAGCAACCTTAAATGCTATGGACTCCCTGACCGAGTCCTTGCAGGAGCTTGACAGCGGTGTGCGCATGACCGATGCGACCATCATGGTGGTTCTGGATAAGACCACCTACCTGGCCTCCTCCATTGAGATCACTCCTGTCTTTACCACCGATACCGCTAATGCCACCGTCCCCACCATGACCTGCACCTGCACCATCACCGATTGGAACAACGCAACGGTGGACACGGTAGACCTCGCCTCCATGACCCAATGCGACGACCTGCGCCTGCTCTACGCCCTCAAGGATCAGTATGACGATCTGGACAAAGCGTCGTCCGGCTCCTACAAGGGAACCTTCAAGAATGTTGTCAAGATCGCGGGACAGACCCAGAGCTCCGAGGAGACGGATGAGGCTACCTTTTCCCGTCAGGACGGAGAGCTCAACTTCACCATCAACGCCAAGACGAATGGGACTGCATATGTGATCACCTACATCGACGGCAAGCAGACCGTCAACGTCAACGGCAAGAACAACGGCTACGAGGTCAAAAGCAATGCGACCGCCACAGCCTACCTCACCGCTCAGTACGATCCCTTGAGCTTCGACCTGAGCATGGTCGAGAGTATGAGCAAAGAAACGGACGGCAGCTTTACCATCACCTTCAACAGCGATGCGCTCAAGAGCTACAAGGAAACGTATCGGCAGAGCGGGTACACCTTCATCCGCGGCAGTGCCTCCGTGATCGTGAACCTCAAGGAGAACGGTCGCCTGGATTCCTGTGTCTACCACATCGCGCTTCGCTATAGCGTCACGCAGAGCAATCAGACCTTCAGCGGTACACAGACCATCGACACCACGCTGGAGTTCGGGGACTATGTTCTCCCTGACGCGGCGACCGAGGTCGAGACGAATTAAGGTGTTACGAACCCCGAAAAAGAGAGAGGCTTGACCGCATGGTCGAGCCTCTCTCTTTTCATACATCTTAATGGTTTTTAGAAGATCGCCGCCACGCCGTAGGAGATCATGGTCATGACCACGCCCGCCGCCAGCACGCCGATCAAGGCCGAGAGCAGTGCCTTCCAGAACTTCAGGTGGATGACGGCACCGACCAGCGAGCCTGTCCACGCGCCGGTTCCCGGCAGGGGGACACCAACGAAGATCGCCAAGCCCCAGAAGGCATACTTCTCGATCTTCTCGCGGTTCTTCTCGGCCTTACGAAAGAGCCACCCCGCGATCTTATTGAACAATTTGACCCGACAGCCTTCCATCCACTTCAAAATGGCGTTGATAAAGAGCAGGATGAACGGGACGGGGAGCATATTGCCGACCACGCTGATGAGGAAGGTCTGCCACCACGGAAGCCCGAAGACCGCGCCCATGGGGATCGCTCCGCGCAACTCGATGATGGGGATCATGGAGCAGAAGAACACGCACCACCGCTTGCCTACCGTCTCCAAGAAAAAGTTCTTGATAGCGGCGGTAAACCCGCCATCCACGGTTGCCGTTTCAGTCTCGGACACAGTTTCGGATGCCGCATCCGTCGCGGCAGGGGCTTCTGCGGCATGAGCCGTGCAGAGGAATGCCGCCGTCAAAGTCAAAATCAGTGCAATACCGAACAAAGCCAAGAACCGCCGACGGCGATAGGTGGAAGCGAAGCCTATCATGTTCATTGTTTAATTCGTTTCCTTTCGCGTGGATGCATCGGGGGTACCCGATGCCGATTTATGTGTTCCTCCGTGTATCAGAGGGGATATGCGCTTGTAAAGGGCAAAGGTAATGCCCACATTGACCAGTCCCTTGACCAGTGTAAAGGGCAAGTTGACCAGCAACAGTGCCCGCCAAAGGGTGTTGGCGGCGGGAATGATCGCGCGGTACGCGCCGACAATGCCTTCTATCGGCATGAAGGTGGCGTACACGGGATAGGTGACATAGTAGTTGATCGGCAGACTCATGAGAGCCGCCAGCAATGCACCGCCCAGTGAGCCTAAAAAAGCCCCCGGCTTCCCCTTGCGGAAGCGGTAGATCAGTCCTGCGGGCAGGACATAGCAAGTGCCGATGATGAAATTAGCCAATTCCCCCACACCGCCGGTTTGCGTCATGGGGA
>CAYWVC010000112.1:0-2873 GCA_964461635.1 uncultured Lachnospiraceae bacterium | reverse complement strand
GCGCACGATGTGTTATAATAGGCACACTTGAATATGCACAAAGGGAGTAGCTGATGCCGCAAGGCATTTCGGTGTCCGTCATCCCGGATCGTTCGATCCCGGTCACCGATCCTATTATTACGGTAGCAAGACTTTTGCAATCCTACGATTGCGGGAGTCTTTATTTTTTGTAATTTTTACGGAAAGGATAACAAAATGAAGTTCTATCTTCACGACGCTCGAGACGTTATGTCCGAGCTGCAAACCTCGGACGAGGGACTGCCGTCTGAGGAAGCGGCATCGCGTCTGCAAAAAAACGGCAAAAACAAGCTTGCGGAGGGCAAGAAGACCTCGCTGATCGTGCGCTTCTTGAAGCAGCTTGCCGACCCGATGACCATCATCCTCATTGTAGCGGCGGTAATATCCGGTATACTTGCTTGGGTCAACAAGGAGGTTCCGACCGACGTTATCATCATTATGGTCGTTGTCGTAATTAACGCCATACTCGGGGTCGTTCAGGAATCAAAAGCCGAAAAGGCAATCGACGCACTCAAGGAAATGACCGCCGCCACGTCAAAGGTCATACGCGACGGCAAGCAAATAACCGTAAAGAGCGAGGATCTTACGGTCGGTGACATCATAGTCCTTGAAGCCGGGGATGCGGTTCCCGCAGATGCAAGGATCATAGAATCCAACTCACTCAAATGTGAGGAAGCTGCGCTGACCGGCGAATCCGTTCCGGTTGACAAGCACGTTGCCGCAGTGAAGGCGGGCGAGAACGGCGACGTTCCGCTCGGCGACCGCTCCAATATGATATATATGGGAAGCACCGTCGTCTACGGCCGTGCAAAAGCCGTCGTATGCGCTATCGGGATGGATACCGAGATGGGCAAGATCGCCGCGGCTCTGAGCGACGTGAGTGAAGAAAAAACTCCTCTTCAGCAGAAGCTTGCTCAGCTCTCCAAAATACTCACGGGGCTTGTCCTCGGTATCTGTGCCGTAATATTCGCCGTCGGTTGGATCCGCGGAGCGATCGGCGGAAACGGATTGGACTTTAAGCAAATCGCCCAGCAGGTCATCCTGCCTTCGTTCATGGTCGCGATCAGCTTGGCAGTCGCCGCAATACCCGAGGGGCTTGCCACCGTCGTAACCATCGTGCTCTCCATCGGAGTGACGAAAATGTCCAAGCGGTCAGCCGTTATAAGAAAGCTCACCGCCGTCGAAACACTCGGCTGTACGCAGGTGATATGCTCCGACAAGACCGGCACACTTACCCAAAATAAAATGACGGTGACCGAATGGTATACCGCAAACAAGGAGCTTCTCGCAACCGCTATGGCTCTTTGCAACGACGCCGAGCCGGACGACGGCGGCAACGCTGTCGGCGAGCCGACCGAATGCGCCCTTGTCAACTTTGCGACCTCCATCGGCTTGTCAAAATCCGAGCTTGCATCGCTTCAGCCCCGCGTCGGCGAGGTCCCCTTTGACTCTATGCGAAAGATGATGACGACCGTCCACGGGAACAAAGACGGCTTTATACAGTATACAAAGGGCGCTCCCGACGAATTGCTTTGCCGTTGCACCCGGATCCTCACGCCCGACGGCGTAAGAGAGCTCACCTCGGACGACAAAAAAGAAATCCTCACGCAGAACAAGGCTATGGCAAACAAAGCCCTCAGGGTGCTTGCCGCCGCCTATCGCGAAATTGCGGTCGCGCCCGACGAGGCGGGCTACACCTCCGACGCACTTGAACGCGACCTCGTATTCGTCGGTCTTTGCGGTATGATCGACCCCGTCCGCCCCGAGGTCTTCGAAGCCATCAAGCAGTGCCGCGAAGCCGGCATACGCCCGATAATGATCACGGGCGACCACAAGGACACCGCCGTTGCGATCGCGCTTGAGCTTGGAATAATCAAGAGCTCTGCCGAGGCTATCACCGGTGCCGAGCTCAACGAGCTCTCCGACGAGGAGCTGGAAAAGAAGATCGGCAAATATTCGGTCTACGCGCGCGTACAGCCCGAGCACAAGGTAAGGATCGTTAAAGCCTGGAAGAAGAAGGGTCTTATCACCGCTATGACGGGAGACGGGGTAAACGACGCGCCGTCCATTAAAGCCGCCGATATAGGCATCGGAATGGGCATCACCGGAACCGACGTAACGAAAAACGTTGCCGATATGGTGCTTGGCGACGACAATTTTGCCACTATCGTGTATGCGGTCGAGGAAGGCAGAATGATATACAGCAATATCAGAAAAGCCATTCAATTCCTCCTTTCCTCCAATATGAGCGAGGTCATCACGATCTTTACCGCAACGATGCTCGGCTTTACGATACTTGAGGCTCCCCATCTGCTTTGGATAAACCTTATCACCGACTGTTTCCCCGCCTTGGCTCTCGGAGTTGAGCCGGCAGAGAAGGATATTATGAAGCAGGAGCCGCGCTCCAGCAAGGACGGCATCTTCTCGGGCGGACTTGGCTTTGATATGGTGTATCAGGGAATCCTCGTCTCGATTCTGACGCTCGTGGCATATTACCTCGGGCAAGGACTCCTCTACGATCCGAATTGCGGTTCTCCCGAAGCGCAGGGTATGACCATGGCGTTCCTCACTATGTCAATGGCGGAAATATTCCATTCGTTCAATATGCGCTCGCAACGCGGATCGATATTCAAGCTCAATTCGCACAACCTCTTCCTTTACGGCGGAATGTTGGCGTCGTTGGTCTTGACCGCCGTTGTCATCGAGGTTCCGTTCATCTCCGGTCTGTTTAACTTTGCCAATATTGATATCGTTGAGTACATCGTTGCTTTGGCTCTCGCCGTGTCGGTTATCCCGATAGTTGAGCTTGTTAAGCTCGTTCAACGCCTTATCGCAAAAAAGAAGCATAAATAATC
>CAYWVC010000111.1:0-2887 GCA_964461635.1 uncultured Lachnospiraceae bacterium | reverse complement strand
CCTCATCCTTTCTTAAATATTTCAATTAGTTTATTTCCGAGATTGTCTCAAACCACAATATCGGTCCGGAGGTTGGTTCATCTCCACCAATTTGGTAAGCTGTGTTGGGGAGGGAAGCGAATTTGGAGTCGGCATAGGACTTAGCCTCGTTCAACTTGTTAGCGGCATCGATTTTTGTTTCATAGTCCGAATGAGTGTGAGAGGAATCTGCTTTACCATCAATAGCCGCTTCAAGAACATTCATTGCAGTCGCAATAGAATCAAACTCTTCATTAAGAACTTTATTCTGGACTGGGTTGGTAGAGGTGTCAGAAAGTGCTGTGTCAACGCTGTAGTCTGTAAGATCGCTGAGATTGTGGGTATGGTTGAGCGAAGCAAATGTCGTTTTCAGTTTATCTAAAAACGTTGCGAGTTTTGATAGAGAAACGTATTTTTTCATTGACGTATATTATCTCCTTTCTGGTATAGGATTAGGAGTATTTTGAGTTATGCTATTGTGTTTGTGCACCTGGCCATCGTGTACAGACAAATTAGCATACCGAGGGCTTCAACTAGAAACCCCCGGTACTCAAATCTACGTTTCTGTTAATTAAGCAGTAAAGAGAGCATTGATCTCAGCTTCGCTCACTTCGACCATGTTAGTCTGCCAAGCCTCGACAGCATCCATACGAGTAGCCATCGCACTATTCAGACCGTCAGCATAAGTCTTAGCATTCTGCTCGGCACCGTCCCAAGCAGCAACCTTGCCTGCGGTAATGCCGTCCAGAACTTCCTTGTTCTCATGAGTATGAGCCTTACCAGCAGCGTCGTCCCACTTAGCCTTATCGCCAGTAGCAATCAGGTCAAGCTCAGCCTTATTGACATGAGAGTGAGTAGCAGTCTCAAGAGTGTCGACTCTGGACTCGATCTTCTCGTCTTCTCCGTCGGCATATGCCTTGTAGGCGGCGGTGATCTTGGTTTCAAGAGCCTCGTCCTTAGAAGTTGCATCAGCGGCAGCGGCGGCAATAGCCTCGTCCTTGGCGGTAGCGATATCGGTAGTCACAGAGCCGGACGCGCCGACAGCAGACTCCAGAGTCTTAATTCTGTTATCCAGAGCAGTGTCAGCATTAGTGCGGTTGGTTACCTCAGCAGCCAAATCGGCCTGGACAGTATCCATTTCACCCTCGAGGGTAGCGATACGTTTACCTTCTGCGCTCACATCGCCGAACTCGACGAATGCAGTACCATTAAAGACGTATTCCTTCTCGCCGACAGTGATCACATCACCAGCGGAGAAGCCAGAAACATCCTCAGGAACGGAATCCTTAGCACCAACGAAGTGCATAGCGCCGGACAGACCGGTGATCTGACCTTCCAGGGTAGTAATTCTATTACCCAGCGCAGTATCAGCATCAGTGCGGTTAGTCACCTCAGTAGCCAGATCACCAGCGACGCCCTCGGAATGCTTCTGAGCGGCATCTGCGGCGGCCTGTGCCTTATCAGCAGCGGACTGAGCAGCAGCGGCAGCGGCAGTATTGGCAGCTACCTTGGGGTCGTTCTCAGACTTATAGGTGTTCAGAGAAGCCAGAACAGAGGCGGCAGACTCAGAAGAACCGCCGGTAGCAGAAGCCAAAGTCTCTTCAGCCTTCTTGTTGACATAAGCGACAACGTTACTCTCGCTATAGCCCTCGGGGATCGTACCCACATAGGTTTCGAGTGCATCTACATCAGCCTGAGCAGCAGCGGCAGCAGAATTAGCCTTAGCAACTTCAGTGTCGGTATAAGACTTAGCGGATGCAAGAGCGCCATCTGCAGCGCCAGCAGCGTCGTAATTGCCAGCCAGACCATCTGCATAGTCCTTAGCAGACTGGAGCGTTGCAGCATCAGCGTCAGTCAAATACTTCTTAATCTTCTCATCGTACAAGCTCAGTTTCTCGAGAGAAACGTACTTTTTTGTAGCCATATTAATATGTCCTCCTAATATATGCGTTTTTACAGCTCAAACAAAGCTGCAATGTCCTCATCAGTAGCTTCGACAGTAGTAAGCTGAAGCCACCCATCTTGGTAAGTCCACAATACCCCCGGATCTACTACATAGTAGTAAAAACCAGTCACAGGGGCAAGCAACGAAGTACGCTCTGCCTCGGTAGCCAGTTCCTCAATCTGTTTGTAGACTTTCCGGTTCCCACCGAAGTCAAAAGCAATTTCTTTCTTGTCCCGAATGAATATTAACTGCCCATCCTCTATTGCCAAATCAGATAATTTGCTTTTAACGGTTGTAATGGGAGCCAGGATCGGCGTCGTATTCGAATCTGCCATATGATTACCTCCCATTTTGAATTGTGCGTTTCAATTAGAATTCCACAACAGCCATAGCAGAGGTAATCTGCGCATCGGTGTATTGCTTAGAGGTATCGATAGCTTCCTGCTTAGCATTCGCAATAGCTTCGGCAGAAGACGTACCACCGGAACCGATAGCAGTGTCGACATAAGACTTGATAGTAGTATCAACAGGAATGTCGCCGACTCTAGCGGACAGAGCTTCGTTAGATGCAGCAGCCGCTTCAGTCAGAGTTGCTTCCTTAGTCTCTGCAATCTTGGTATCGACGTCAGTTCCAGAGATCTTAGTGTTCAGATTTTCATTGATCGTGCTCAGCTTGCTGTCGATCTCAGTCTTATTGTAAGCATCTTCAATGCCATAGCCAGCCAGAGTATCAGCCTTGTCAGCTTTGTTCTCCATAGCCGCGTTGACAGCGGTTTCATGAGCGCCGACCAGAGCCTCTGCTTCAACCTTAGCAGCTTCCAGCAACTCAGTCTGGGACTTGTCATAGGAATCCAGGACAGTCTTGTTCTCATGCTCATGAGCCTTAGCAATAGCGTCATTCAGAG
The DNA here is from genome assembly GCA_964461635.1 of uncultured Lachnospiraceae bacterium. Lineage (GTDB taxonomy): Bacteria > Bacillota > Clostridia > Oscillospirales > CAG-272 > RGIG3994. The sequence goes on along the minus strand of CAYWVC010000111.1, from coordinate 19 downwards.
AAGCGATCTGGACACCAGC
>CAYWVC010000110.1:0-3006 GCA_964461635.1 uncultured Lachnospiraceae bacterium | reverse complement strand
TGCTGGTGGTGAAGAAAGTCTCCCGGCTGGAAGTGGCCGGGGTGGTGGGCAAATACAAGGAAGGCCGGTACAAGGAGCTTTCCCACATCGCCCGGTATTTCAAAACCGACCATGTGAAGATCCTCTGCGACAAGCCCACCCCCATCAACCTGGACGGAGAACTGCGGATGGGGCAGGTGGCAGATTTCTCCATCGCCAAAGAAAAGCTGCGCTTCTTCTACCCCAAGGGCCTGACCTGGAAACTGGCAGAACCTGCGGCGCAGGAAGTTTGATGGTTTGAAAGAAAAGAGGATCCACAGTGAAAAGAAAAAATCCATTTACCCTTTGCGCCGGTGTGGTGCTGACGGTAGCGGTATGGCTGCTGGGAGGCAACATGCTGTGCAGTCTGGTGAAAGACCAGAAAGTGGGAACGGCAGACCGGGCCAAATGGGATGTGGCCGGGACATTTTCTCAGGAGATGACCAACCGGATCAGCCCCATGGTGTCGGAAGCCATCCCCGCTATGAAGGTCAGCTACCGGCTGAATGATGCAGACCTGGTAGCACCGGAACCGGATGAAAACGCCTTCCTGACCACCCAGGACCCGGCAGAGGCCATGGGCGTAGTGGCCCAGGCCAGCCAGCTGCTGGACGGACAGGTCACCCTGTTTTCGGAAAACACCCAGATCAAGGACGGAACGGCCATTACCTGCTATCGGGATGACACCATTCTGGCTCTGACCTGGAAGGAAGCCGTAAACGGCTGCTGCTATACCTTTGCAGAGGTGAAGATCGCCGATGCATCCCAGTTCCGCCGGTTCCTGGCGGACGGAAAATACAATTCCGGTCAGCTCTATACCACCACGGAAATGTCCGCATCTGTCAATGCGGTGGTGGCATCTTCCGGAGACTATTACGGCTACCGCACCTTTGGCGTGGTGGTCAACGAAGGCAAGGTCTACCGGGGCAAGGGCCTGTTCCTGGACACCTGCTATATCGATGACAAGGGCGACCTGCTGTTTACCTATGCCAAGGAGATCCTGGAAGAAGACCAGGCCCAGGCTTTTGTGGATGAACATAATGTCCGCTTCAGCCTGTCTTTTGGCCCGGTGATGATCCTGAATGGGGAAAATGTGGTGCCCAACGACTACAACTCCGGTGAGATCAACAAGCGCTACTCCCGGGCGGCTCTGTGCCAGCTGGGAGAGCTTCACTATCTGGTTGTGGCGGCGAATACCGAGGATCCCTGCTATGGGGTACCCACGGTGTCTGGTTTTGCCGATGCGTTGCAGAAAATGGGGATCCCCACGGCCTATGCCCTGGACGGCGGCCAGACGGCCACCATTGTCATGAACGATCAGCTGATCAACACGGTCAGCTATGGCTCCCAGCGGGATATCAGCGATATTTTCTACTTCGCAACGGCGATCCCCAGCAATAAGGAGGGGACATGATGAAAAGAATACTGTCTCTGATTTTAGCCTTTTTGGGAACTGCGCTGCTGATCGGCACGGGCATTTTGGCCTTTGCCGGACGGAACATGCCGGTAATGCTGCCTTCTGTGCCGGCAGAAGCACAGGAAGCGGCGGAAGCTTTTGCTGAGGAAATCAATGCGGGAGACCTGGAAAGCCTGGAAAAGCGGATCTATGGCGCACCGGAACTGGAAGGGGAATTTGAAAATCCCGTGCTGACCCTTCTGTGGCAGGCCTATACCCAGAGCTTCTCCTGGACGTTTTCCGGGGACTGGTATGCAACAGATTCCGGCATCTGCCGCACCGGGCAGGTGACGGCGCTGGATATTCCGGCCATCCTTCCTGAGGTGGAAAGCATCTACCAGGAACTTCTGCCCCAGCGGGCCCAGGAGACCCAGGCGGAGCTGGTGTACGGAGAAGACGGAGGCTATGAGCCGGACTTTGTGCTTGCGGTTTTGGCGGAAGCGACCCGGCAGGTGCTGGAAAAGGAGCCGCAGCAAGTCCAGCGGCAGCTGACTTTGACTATGATCTACGCCGACGGGGACTGGTATGTCCAGCCTGATGGGGCGTTGCTGGAGCTGTTCTCCGGCGAACTGTCCGGAAAGGAGGGGTGATATGGAAAAGATCGCATTGATTTTGGGAAATACCACCCTGACCTGGAGCGGGCTCCTGCTGAGCCTGGCGGGACTGGGCGCAGCGCTGCTGTTTTTGGGGATGTATCTGGGAAAGGATGGCGCACCTCTGGGCGGTCTGGCTGCTGCCGGGCTGTCTTTGGTGCTGGGCATCCTCTTTGCCCGGTGGCTTCACTGGTATTGCTATGCGGAAACCTATGATGGCTTTGTCAATGCCACGAAAGACCTGACCACCGGCGGCTTCGGCCTGATGGGCGTTTTTGCCGGGTGCCTGGTTGCCGCTGTGGTCACCAGAGTGCTGAACCTCCATGACGATCTTCCCAAAATGCTGGACTGCATGTGTCTGGCGGGACTGGCCGGATTGACTGTGGGGCGGCTGGCGTCCTTCTTCAACTCCACAGACCGGGGCCAAATTTTGAAAACCATCCACAGCCTGCCCTGGGCCTATCCTGTGACCAACGCCGTGTCCGGTGTGGCAGAATATCGGCTGGCGACCTTTTTGCTGCAAGCCATGGTGGCGGCGGTTTTGCTGCTGGTGTTGCTTGTGGTGTTCTTTGGGAAAAAGACCCCGAAAGGGGATACGACGTGGCTGTTTTTGCTGACCTATGGGGCAAGCCAGGTGGTGCTGGACAGCACCCGCTACGATTCCCTGTATTTCCGCTGGAACGGATTTGTCAGCATTGAGCAGGTGGTAGGTGCCGTGGGTCTGGTGGCTGCCATTGTGGTGTTTTCCTGCCGGCTGGTAAGAAACCGGGGCTTCCGGAAGGGATACATTGCCCTGTGGGCGCTGATCCTGGCAGGGCTGGGCGGCGCAGGATACATGGAATACCATGTGCAGCGCCACGGTAGCCAGGCACTCTTTGCCTACAGTGTGATGAGCGCTTGCCTGGTGATGGTGGTGGTCATTACCCTGCTCCTGCGCCA
>CAYWVC010000109.1:0-3084 GCA_964461635.1 uncultured Lachnospiraceae bacterium | reverse complement strand
TAAAATACAAAATGCCCGCCGTATCAGTTTGTAAACAGCGCTTTTATTTCGGCGGAAAGAGATTTGTAGCCGTCCGAAAAGTCAAGGCCGTACAAGCTTTCATATTCTTCTATCCGGCTGCCCTCTCCGATGGTATCGACACAATCGCACCGGCAATACTCACTGCCTATATCATAAGGGTAAAGGCCCATCGTATATGTTTCACCTTCTTTTAAGGGCATCTCGTTTTCCCAAATATGCAAAACATATTCTTTGTCCTTGAAAAGCTTAAGCTCCGTTTCAAAAGAATCGGCTTCCATGATTTTATCCACGGTATTCAAACTCTTGTCCTTGTTTTCGGTAACGAAGGAGATGTAGCTCTCCTCGTCCTTAAACCCGAAATAATAGTGATCTCTGACAAGCACCGTATCTCCCGCCTTGAAAAGCATATTATTATATTGAGAGCTTATGTCCTCTATGCAAAGCTCTGTTACGGTATACCCCTCAAATATAGAATTTTCCTTGCTCCAAACCAAATAGTAGGTCACTTTTTCAACGGAAGCGGACACAAACGACAGCGGAATGTCCCTTTTGACACAATCCTCCGTATAACTGTCGATATCCGCAAAATCATAAGCGACGCACACTATTCCCTTTTGAACATCGCAAAAAGACATAGCTTCATCAAAGGATAACGCCTTTTTTTCATCCGCACAGCCGGAGAAAAGCAATGCCGTCAGCAAAAAAAATGCCGTAATAATCATTAAATGTCTTTTCATAGCATATAACTCCTTTCACTTATATAACTCGTGAAAAAGCGAAAAAGGTTACACTTCTGCTGCGGTATTAATCCGTAAACAGCGCTTTTATCTCGGCGGCAATGACAGCATCATCGGCATCAATCGTAAACGCATCGTACCGTTGAGTGCTTTCCTGCGGCGATAGAAAGCTCGCCCAAAAACAAGCATCAAACTCACGTTCCGTTAATACGCCCGTGTAGCTCATACCGACTTCCATCGGCAATTCGTGTTCGGTGAACACCATTCTGTATTCAACATCGTCGCGGTATTCCAAAACATAGTCCCCCTCGGCTATTTCCGTTTTTATTACTTTACCGGAGGAATCCCTTGTGTGCACAGCTCCGTATCGTTCAAGGCACTCGCACTTATCGTCATAATTGATCGGCTCGATATAATAACTCTGTACAACATCAACAACCGTCCCGACCGTCGCGGAACAGCCGTTAAAGCTTTCGTTAATTGCGGTTATCTTGCACTTGTTTACGGTTTTGCCTTCCAAGTAGAAGCAGCCGTCTTCGGCATCCCGTATAGTAGTATAAAAGGTCGTTTCCAAGCACTCAAAGCATGCCGTCACGCCTTTTGAAAGAACGTTTTCTATGAGCGCCTTATACTCTTGATAAGACCCCAAATACATTTTGTCGATCTCCGCAACGTAATCTTTTCTCATTTCAAGGAGTTTGTCATAGCTAAAACCGCTCTTTTTTTCTGCACAGCCGGAGAAAAGCAACGCCGGCAGCGATAATAACACGATGATTGCAATAATACTTTTTTTCATAGTCTTATTCTCCTTATTATGCTATGTTTTTGTTGTTTTACTTAAACACAACATCAAAATCTACGCTTCCGCTCAGTGCTTTCACGTATTCGTTCCTTTGCTCGACGACAGACAAAACATAATCACTATCAATGTATATCACGGTTGCGTGTTCAGGGGTCACATATGACATAAATCTGATAGTAGAGAGGATCTCCGAAGAACCACTAAAAGAACAAACCTCGTAACTATTGTATTTTTCTTTCCAACTTTTACTCATTGAAGTGTCATACAAAGTTATTTTTATGAGGTTGTCTCCCAAAAAACCGTTATATTTTTCTGTTTTTTCGCCATAATGGATTACCTCGGCATAGGGATTTTCGACTTTGTTTACTGTATACCCGCGACAACCGATATAGTCAACGGAAACCCTAAAGCCCTTATCGGTCTCAGCACAAGCAATGCTTTGTACCCCCTCTGTTGCAGTTCCGTTATGCAACGCTTCCGCAACACCAAGCATTTCTTTCGCAACGGAAAAAACATCCTCGTCTTTAAAAACACATTCGGAGTTTGTTATTTCTTTGAGAATAACCGCATATTCCTTGGCTTTTGCCTTGTCTCCGTTGGATATTTTTTTGAGCAAATCAAAAACGGCCGAATTGTATTGTTCGTCACTCATACTTTCTTTCTCCGCCAAAAAGCTGTTGTACATTTTCTCAATTTCAAGTGCTGCCTTAGCTTCCTCGGCCTGTACCGCACCTATCGCAATTGCGGAAACGAGCAAAGCAGCAAGAGCAACGACTGCTACATATTTTTTCATATTTCTCCTCCGTGCTCCCACCTCATAATCGCCAATTAACACTTATATAACTCGTGAAAAAGCGAAAAAGGTTACACTTCTGCTGCGGTATTAATCCGTAAACAGCGCCTTTATCTCGGCGGCAATTTTCTCTACGTCTTCATAACTACGGAATTCGTCATACCGCTGCGTGTTATCCTGCGCCGCCAAAAAGTCCGCATAGATAACATCCCCCTCTTGTCGAAGCACGCCCGTATAGCTCTTCCCGACCTCCATCGGCAATTCATAATCTTTGAACACCACCCTGTATTCAACATCGGCACGATACTCTAAAACGTAATCACCATCAGCTATTTCCGTTTTTATTACTTTACCGGAGGAATCCCTTGTGTGCACAGCTCCGTATCGTTCAAGGCACTCGGCGGTATCGTCATCACCGATCGGATCGATATAATAACTCTGTACAACATCAACAACCGTCCCGACCGTCGCGTAACAGCCGTTAAAGCTTTCGTAAATTGCGGTTATCTTGCATTTGTTAACGGTCTTCCCTGACATGTAAACGCCGTCATCGGCGTTCCGTATGGTAGTATAAAAGGTCGTTTCCAAGCACTCAAAGCATGCCGTCACGCCTTTTTCGTTATCGCTTGCAAATGTTGTCTTATACTCCTGAAAAGATTCCCAAGGGTCTCGGTCAATCTCCGCAACGTAATCTTTTCTCATTTCAAGGAGTTTGTCATAGCTAAAACCGC
>CAYWVC010000108.1:0-3109 GCA_964461635.1 uncultured Lachnospiraceae bacterium | reverse complement strand
AGAAGGTTCCCCCACGCTCTCGTATTCTTTTTATATTATAAGCCCCTCATTTCATCAGTTCATCGGTCAGGCGCAGGATCTCGGGGGCGACCTTGGCGCGCTCGCGCTTGATAATGAAGCGATAGAGGGGATAGGTCACCCCGGCGAGCACGCCGCCGACGATGCCTATCGCACTGCCGATATAGTACTTCAAGGGCTCATACTGCCCGAGAATGTGCGAAAACTCACTCATAATAAGGCTCATACCGACCCCGAGGATCAGAGTTCCGAGCGTACCTACGGTTATCGAAACGATACGGGCGCGTTTCGTTGCCCTTGCATCGAGGCTACGGAGCCTTTCAAGCTTATCCTCCTTTTCGGCGGGGCGGGCGCTGTATTTTTCGCGGATCCTGCGAAGCTCCTCCTGCTCTGCCGCCGAATAGGTGTACGAGAAGCCTTTTTCGTTATTTTTGTTATCCATTATCTTTTTCTCCCTTTAACTTTTTCAGCTGCTTTGAGCTGTTCACGATCATAATGACCGCCATAGCCACGATAAAGGCGGCGATAGCGCCCCCGCTGATGCCGAGCATAAGTCTCCTGTCCCCCACCGACATATCATCGCCGCCGAAGGTCGTCAGCATCGTGGACTCCAAGGTCAGCATAGAGACTCCGGCTGCGGCAAGGCTGATCGCCTTCGATGCCGAGAGCACGGGGCTTGCGCTCTTACGGTACTTCAGTGCATTCTTGATCGCGAAGGCAAAGGTTACGAAGGTATACGCCGCCAGCGCGATCGTCGTTATCTCGTGATGCGAAAAGGTGCGGTCCCAATAGACCATAAAGAATATTATCAGCGAGATCGCAAGGTTCATAACGAGGAATATCCATCCGCAGGCGCGGTAAATATGAAGCTCGCGCGTGAGCTTTTCTCCCGGCTCGTACCGCCGCAAATAATTCATCAGGAAGAAGCGCATCACCGCCAAGGACAGATAGTAGCCCCCGAGCGAATAGAACCAGAACGATCGGTGCGTTGCGCCGAGCCCGAACTGAAGCGCGGCGTAGCCCGCGTTCCACAGAAAGGTGGCAAGCAGAGTAATGCCGAAGCGCAGCCGTTCATCCTCAAACCACCGGACCACAAGGCGATTTTCGCGCCTTATACGCTTTACCCCGCGGATGAGGCGAGGGATCCTCAGACACCAGACGGTAAGCGTGTAGGTCGCAAGCGCGTACGATATATATGCGGGGACGGTATCCTCGCCGATCAGAAGCATACTGCAAACGACCGCCGCGACAGATATCGGCAAAAGCGGGATCATCACGGCAAGCGGCGGATACAGCAACGCTTTACCTATCCTCTTTGCCTTCATCGGTAAGCCTCCTTATTCTGACGGTGAATTCGGTGCCTTCTCCCTCACGCGAATCGACCGTGATCTCGCCGTGCGTGATATCGACGACGCGCTTGACAAGTGCAAGCCCGAGCCCGTTGCCCTGCGTCGCGTGGGAGGTGTCCCCCTGATAAAACCGTTCGAAAATATGCCGCCCGACCTCGGGGGACATACCGCAACCGGTATCCTTTACCGTGACGACGGCGTATTCACCGTCGGATACCAGCCGAAGGGTCACACGGCCGCCGCGCTCGGTGAACTTGAAGGCGTTTGAGAGCAGGTTGCTCCATACAAGCGACAGAAGCTCGGCATCCGCCGATACCGATACACCGTCCTCTATCAGTGTTTCTATCTCTATCCCTTTGCTTTCCCACACGCTCTCGTAGTCAAGTAGGCTCTCGCAGAGCTGCTCACCGAGATCATAGGTGCGGAGGTTGGGGAATATCTGCTGGTTTTCCAAACGGTCGAGCCTCAATATATTCGTCATCATATCCGACAGACGGTCTGCGGCGGCGATTATCGCGTCGGCATACTCCAGTCTCTCCGCGTCGGTCAGACCGGGCGATTCGAGCAGTGCACCGTAGTTTTTTATGACGGCAAGCGGGGTCTTCATCTCGTGCGAGACGTTCGCCGTAAAATCGGAGCGAAGGGTCTCCACGCCCGACAGCTCCTGCGCCATTTTGTTGATGCAGGAAATGACCTCGTTGAAGCTCTCGTCATACGCGAGCTTCGACACCGGGGAGATCCGCACGCTGAAATCGCCCGCGATCATACGCTCGGTAGCCTCGGAGATCCGCTTCACCGGACGTCGGACGGCAAGCCTGCGCCGTACGAGGTCGATCACGGCGAAAACCAAGCTCAAGGCGATAACGTTCAGCATAGTCAGCTTGGCGGCGACCGAGATGTCATCCTCGGTAAAGGTCACACCCATCGTGTTTTGCAGGGTCGTGATAAAGAGCGTAAGACAGCAGGAGATCAGAAACGCCGAGAGCAAAAAGATGCAAACAAAGCTCCAGATCGCGCGAAAAACACGGTCAAAGGCAGAGCCCTTCATTTGATCACCGCCTTGTAGCCGAGGCCGTGAACGGTCTGTATCTCAAAGGCATTGCAATCGGCGAGCTTTGATCTCAGCTTGGTCATATATACGTCGACCGTGCGCGGGCCCGTGCCGGTGTCAACGTCCCAGAACTCGTCCATCAGCTGGGTGCGGGTGAAGGTCTTTTTCGGGTAGGAAAGGAGCTTGAAGAGCAGATCAAACTCGCGTGCGGTCAGCGGAATCTCCGTCCCGTTCAGCTCGGCGGAGCGCCCGTCGGCATCAAGTATAAAGTTCCCGAGCTCAATACGTCGGCTCGATGCGATCTTGGAGCGCCGCAGGAGTGCGCCGATGCGGAGCAAGAGCTCGTCAAGGTCGATCGGCTTGGTCATATAATCGTCGATGCCGAGGTTAAAGCCGCGTTGCTTGGCGGTAAAATCGTCGCGTGCCGTCATAAATAAGATCGGTATATCGGCGTTCAGCGACCGTACGGTGGCGGCAAATTCAAAGCCGTCGATCCCGGGCATCATAATATCCGAGATAATGAGGTCAAACGTAAGACGGTACATAGCGTCGTACGCTTCCTCGGCACCGAGGCAGCCGGTCGCCTCGTAGCCGTTTCGGTTAAGGAAAGAGCAGACCGAGCGATTGAGCGCCGCGTCGTCCTCTACGACCAATATTTTGAACATAAGATTGTTCCTCCGATCGGGAAAAA
>CAYWVC010000107.1:0-3349 GCA_964461635.1 uncultured Lachnospiraceae bacterium | reverse complement strand
ATATTAAAGGGGATAGAGACGAAGAAGGTCAGGATATCCGCCGCCGCTTGAGTAATCTGGACGCCTGTCTCGCCGACCAGCACCGGAAGCAGAAGGATCAGCGGGATGAAGAATATCCCCTGCCGACAGGAGGCGAGGAAGGTCGCGCCCTTCACGAATCCGAGGCTCTGGTAGAGCTGATTTACAAAGGTCGAATACGCGAGGACGGGGAGCGAAAAGCTCAGGAACCGAAGCATTTTGCACCCGAAATCGAGCGTAACGTCGTCGGCGGCATTGAAGAACGTCATAATCTGCGTCGGAAAAAATCCCATAGCGAGCGCCGAAAGGCAGGAGATCACGCTTCCGACCGTAACTGCGGCGACGAAGGCTTGCTTGACTCTGCCGTATTTTTTCGCGCCGTAATTATAGCCGGCAATCGGCTGAAAGCCCTGACCGACGCCTATAATAAGGCTGCGAAGCAGGACGTAGACCTTACTTGCTATACTTACCGCGGCTATGGCGGGGTCACCGAAGGCGCGCGCCTGAACATTCAACAGGGCAGTCGCAAGGCTCCCGAGCCCCTGCCGGCAGACGGTCGGAAATCCGGTTTTGATTATCTTCAGATAATCCCGCGGATGGCGGCTGATGCTCTTCGGCGACAGGGTCACGGCACTCTTCCCGACGAGGAAAAAGATCAGCAGGATCAGAAAGCTTACGCACTGACTTATCACGGTTGCCATTGCCGCGCCGCTCACGCCGAAGCCGAAGGTGAATATAAACAGGGGGTCGAGCAAAATATTTATTACCCCGCCCGAGGTAAGACCTATCATCGACAGGGTCGCGTGCCCCTCCGCCCTCAGGATATTATTAAGGGTAAAGGAAACGCACATAATCGGCGCGCCGATAAGTATATATCGCGCATAGCCCCGCGCGTGGGGCAGGATAGTCTCGGTCGAGCCGAAGAGTCTGAGCATCGGGTCGGTAAAGACGAGCCCTATCAGGGCGATGACCGCGCCGAGCAGTGCCGACGCCGCGACGGAGCTTGAGGCATAGACGTTCGCTCCCTTACGATCGTCGGCACCGAGGCACCTTGACACAAGGCTCCCACAGCCCATCCCGATGCCGTAGCCGAACGCCTGTATCACCGATTGGACGGAAAAAACTATTCCGACCGCCCCGGTCGCGCTGTTGTCACCTATCTGCCCGACAAAGTAGGTATCGGCGGCGTTGTAGACCGAGGTGATTAGCATACTCATAACCGTAGGGATCGAGAGTAGCACGACGAGCTTCCACACCGATTCGGTGGTCATACGCTCAAGGTCGCTTTTGCCCTTTTTCAAAGTGTCGTTCATATCGCTCATTCCACCTCGACAGGTATTATATCGGTCACTTGAAGAAGGTCGCCGCCGACCTTGAATCGCACGTCGTGACCGCAGAAGAGAAATCCGAATTCACGCTCGGGATCGTCCCGCTCGCAGGCGGGGCGGGGATCGCCCGACAGCACGCCGATAAGCGCCTCGCGTCGGTCGGCGGGGATCCGCTCGGCAAGCTCGCCGGGGAGCTCAACGTCAAGCGACGCAAGCTTGGTCTGCGCGGTGTAGCCCTCCGATGCCTCCGGGTGGCAATCGGTCAGCGGGATATAGGGTTTTATATCAAGTATCGGGGTCATATCCGCCATATCTATACCCGAAACGAGCAAAGCGGGACCGTTCTTCCCGTCAAGGATGACCCGCTCAAGCTTTACGCAGGACAGCCCGACGTGATTCGGGCGGAAGGGCGATCGGGTCGCGAAGACTCCCACGCGCTCCTTTCCCCCGAGGCGCGGCGGTCTGACGGTTGGAGAGAAGGCCCCGTCGGGGATCATTGAAAATTCCCAGATCAGCCAGATGTGAGAGAAGTCGGACAGTCCGCGAAAGGCGTTCGGGTCGCGATATTCGGGCTCAAATTCGATAATCCCGCACAGTCCCTTCACAAGCCCGCTCTGGCGCGGCAGACCGAACTTGGTCGGAAAGTCGGTGCGTATTCGTCCAATGGGTCTCATCCTCGATCCTCCCGTTTCTTCACACGTTTATTTAATTATAGCACTCCTCACCGGCACTGTCAAGATTTCGGCTCCTGCGCGGTGTGTCGGAATCGCGTGCGGGCGAATAAAATGACAGTATGAAAGGAGAGTGACGCAAAATGAACGAGCCGTCGGAAAAAAAGCTGAAAGTTGGTGTCGTCGGTGCGACCGGAACGGTGGGCAGGTGCTTTTTGCGCCTGTTGCGCGGGCATCCCTTCTTTGAGGTCGGCGCACTTGCGGCATCCGCTTCCAGCGCGGGGCGGTCCCTTGCCGAGGCGCTCACGTCGCGGGGGGTGAACGAGAGCTCGGAGCTCTATCCGCGCGGGGCAAGCGAGGAGGTGCTCCTTGACGCCGCCGACGTGCGGGGGATCTCGGAGCGTTGCGACCTCGTTTTCTGCGCGGTCAATGCCGACCGTGCGCGGGTTCGTGAGCTTGAGACGGCATACGCCCAAGCCGAGCTCCCGGTGATCTCCAACAACTCGGCGCACCGCGGAGTGCCGGATGTTCCGATGATTATTCCCGAGCTGAACCCCGAGCACCTTGAGGTCATCGGAGCGCAAAGGGCGCGGCTCGGCACCTCTCGCGGCTTTATCGCCGTCAAGCCGAATTGCTCGGTGCAGAGCTACCTTCCGCTTCTTGCCCCCCTTCGCGGCTTCGGACTGTCGCGCGTCGCGGTCACGACACTTCAGGCGGCGTCGGGGGCGGGCAGGCGGCTTGAGGACTTTCCGGAGCTTGCCGATAACGTTATCCCTTTTATCGGCGGGGAAGAGGAGAAGAGCGCGGCAGAGCCGCTTAAGCTCCTCGGTCACGTGAAGGGCGGCGAGATCGTGCCGGCAAACGGGCCGAAGATATCGGTCACCTGCACCCGCGTGCCGGTCAGCCACGGGCATATTGCAACGGTCGCCGTGAGCTTTGAGCGCAAGCCCGAGAGGGAGGAGATGATTGAGGCTTGGCGAAGCTTTCGCGGTCTGCCGCAGGAGCTCCGCTTGCCGAGCGCGCCCGAGAGATTTATAACCTACTTTGAGGAGCCCGACCGCCCACAGCCGAGGCTCGACCGCGACCTCTTCGGCGGAATGGGAATATCGGTAGGCAGACTTCGCGGGAGCGACGGGGTTTTCGATTACCGCTTCGTCGGACTTTCGCATAACCTCGTGCGCGGCGCGGCAGGCGGAGCCCTGCTGACCGCCGAGCTCCTCTGCGCACTCGGATATCTTAACTGACGAGAGCTTGGGCGATAAGACGGGAGACGACGGGAGACGAGACGAAAGCGTGGGGGAACCTTCTTAAAAGAAGGTTCCCCCACACCCC
>CAYWVC010000106.1:0-3461 GCA_964461635.1 uncultured Lachnospiraceae bacterium | reverse complement strand
AGGGCTCCGCGCCCTCCACCGCGCCGCCTTTTGAAAAAGGCGGGCGAAAACTTACTGACGGGTTAACGGGTGAAGTCTGTTTGAAAATTCTTCGAAGGGGCGCAGGGGACTTGACCGGTGCGCTTCGGTGTGTTATAATACTAAGGTGAATTGTCTCTGACAAATTGATAAAACAAAAAGGGAGAAAACCGATGTTCAACAAGCACGAGATCAAGAGGAACGCCTGCCAGCTTTTCGGCGGACAGGCTAAATGCGGCTACGATTGGTGGTGGCACTCCTTCACGGGGCGCAACGCCGAAACGGGGGAGGAAAAGCCCTTCTTCATCGAATTCTTCCTTTGCAATCCGGCAACGGGCGGCGACGAGCCCGTGTTCGGTCAACTCCCCGCGAACAAGGAGAACGGGATCAAGCCCTCCTACCTTATGGTCAAGGCAGGCTCGTGGGGCGAGGATGCCGAGCAGCTCCACCGCTTTTTCGGTTGGAACCGCATAAAGGTCGATTTCGGCACGCCGTTCTCGGTCACGGCGGACGATTGCTTCTGCACCGAGGACGTTCTGCGCGGGCATATCGCGATCACGCCCGAGGACGCGGAAGCGCATCCCGAATGGATGTGCGGCTCGGGCGAAATGTCGTGGAATCTGCGGATAGATAAAAAGGTCGCCTTCAACGTCGGGTACGGAGCCGGAAGTCTCTTTCGCAAGCTTCAGCTCTTCGAGATGTTCTGGCACGCCGAGGGCATCAAGTCGGCTTACTCCGGCGAGGTCGTGTGGAACGGAACAAGGTACACGGTCGATCCCGAGACCTGCTTCGGCTATGCCGACAAGAATTGGGGCAAGAACTTCACCTCGCCGTGGGTCTGGCTCTCCTCAAACAACCTTACGAGCAAGGTGACGGGAAAGAAGCTTGACAACAGCGTATTCGACATCGGCGGCGGTTGTCCGAAGGTCGGACCGATCGCGCTGAAGCGCAAGCTCCTCTCGGTTTTCTTCTACGAGGGCAAGGGCTACGAGTTCAATTTCTCCAAATTCTGGACCTTCACACGGACGAAATTCGATTGCCGTGAGACCGACACGCAGATCATCTGGCACGTGGAGCAAAAGACCTGGCGCAACCGTATGGTCACCGATATCACGTGTGAGAAGAAGGATATGCTCTTCATCAACTACGAAGCCCCCGACGGCAAGAAGCGCCACAATACCCTTTGGAACGGCGGAAACGGCAGGGGCACGGTCAAGCTCTACCGCGACGGCAAGCTCATCGACGAGGTGATCGCCGAGAACGTCGGTTGCGAATACGGCGAATACGATCCCGAATAATAATCTACATAAAGCTCGGGCGCTCGACTCTCTTCGGGTCGAACGCCCGAGCTTTGCACGTTCAAGGTGCCCCCGGCGTATAATGTAGCGAGGGCAGACCTCAAATTCAATGAACGGGAGCGTGCTTGACTATGGCAAGATTCACGAATTACGCGACCTTGTCCTACAACGGTGTGACGACAGATTCCAACACCGTTACGGGCGAGCTCGTGGAGATATTAACGGTAAGCAAGACCGCGGTATCGGGGGGATATTCCTCCGGAGGCACGGTGACCTACGCCGTTTCGCTTGTCAACAGCGGATCGGTGGCGCTTAACGGGTTGACCTTGACCGACGATCTCGGCGGTTATACCTTCGGCGGGGCGACCGTCTACCCGCTGAATTACCTTGACGGCACGGTGCGTTACTACGTTAACGGCGTGCTTCAGACGGCACCTGCCGTAACGGCGGGACCGCCCTTGACCCTGAGCGGGATCACCGTACCCGCCGGGGGAAATGCTGTCATCGTTTACGAGGCGTCGGTCACCGGCTACGCACAGCCCGGCACCGGCGGGAGCATCACCAATACAGCTACCGTCACGGGAAGCGGAATCTCCTCCGCTCAGTCGGCGACGGCAACGGTCGGCAGCGTCACCGAGGCGGAGCTCAGGATCAACAAGGCGATAAGCCCGGCTGCCGTTGCCGAGAACGGCACCCTGACCTACACCTTCACATTGGAGAATACGGGAGGTGAGGCGGCGAGTGCCACCGACAATGCCGTGCTGACCGATACCTTCTCGCCTCGGCTGAACGGGCTGACGGTCACCTTTAACGGAACGGCGTGGACGGCGGGGACCGATTATACCTATGATGCCGCGACCGGGGTCTTCACCACTGCGGCGGGCAAGATCACGGTGCCTGCGGCGACCTTCACGCAAGGGACAAACGGCATCTGGACGGTTACGCCCGGCACTGCCGTGCTGACCGTCACCGGCACGGTCTGACCAAAGCAAAAGAGCTGCGGGGGCATCGCCCCCGCAGCTTGAGCTCCTTAAAAAGCAAATAAATACCCGTCCGCACAGCGGACGGGTATTTATTTGCTCTTGAATTTGGCAGACGATTAAGCCTCGGTGTTGGCAGGTACCTCGCCGTACTCGCTCTCCTTGGAAAGAAGGAGGAACAGACCGCCGAGCAGATTGCAGAAAAGAAGAACGCAAACGCTCAAGCCGGTAGAGGGTTTCTCGGTCTTCATCTTCTTAAGGGCGATGATACCGAATATGAGCGGAAGTATCGTCCAGAATCCGCAGATCATACCGATGATGATAAAGATTTTCGCTGCTGTTTTCATGACAAGATTCTCCATATGTTTTTGATTTCGGGCGCAATTCCCGTCCGATGTTATCATTATATCACATAATTTCGATTTTGTAAATATACATTTACGAAAAAGATACGTACATTTTCGTCAAAATGTGCAATGATTCCCGGTAAAATGTCGGATTCCCTCATTTTGAAAAGATTACGGTTCGCACACCGTGCGTCTTGACAAAGGGCGGAAATTGTTCTATAATTCTATATAAATCGGATCGTTTTGCGGACGGTAGTTGGAGGATAATGATGGCAAACAAACTGATAGCAATAGTGGGAATGTGCGGAGCCGGCAAGAGCGACGCGACACAGTGGTTCTGCGATGCGGGCTGGCAGAAGGTCTACTTCGGTCAGGTCACGATGGACGAGCTCAAGCGTGAGGGGCTCCCGATCACACCCGATAACGAGCGCTTCGAGCGCGAAAAGCTCCGCCGCGAGCTCGGAATGGGGGCTTTTGCCGTCCTGCTTGCCGACACGATCCGCGAAAAGCTGGCGCAGGGCAACGTCGTGCTTGACGGGCTCTATTCCTGGTCGGAGTACAAGTACATATACGACAATATTTCAAGCGACTTAAAGCTCGTTGCGGTGATCGCCGACAGCGGAAAAAGGTACGAGCGGCTTTCCTCTCGTCCGGTGCGTCCGCTGACCTCCGAGCAGGCGCGCGGTCGCGACGTAGCCGAGATCGAGAACCTTGAAAAAGGCGGACCTATCGCCGCCGCCGACTTCTTTATAAACAACAACGGCTCGCGTGAGGACTTCCGCGCCGCCGTGCTTGAGCTTATTGAAAAGCTTTAAGGC
>CAYWVC010000105.1:0-3512 GCA_964461635.1 uncultured Lachnospiraceae bacterium | reverse complement strand
GTGAAGCCCGTTAACTTTTGGGTCAGCCTACGGGGGTTCGACGTTTTCCCCTCACTCCAAAAACAACGTCAGGTACCGCAAAGCGGTGCCTGCCGTTGCTTTGGTGGAGCATCCGAACTCAAATTCGAACCGTTGGGGTTCGGATTATGCTCCAATGGTGGAGGCGAGGGAGAGTCCCGCAAGCATTCCTCGCGGGCTCGGAAAGCTTGCAGCAGTTGCGGCAAGGTTCGACTGACTTTTTATGCCTCTTGCGCAACTTGCGAGGGGTTCGACGTTTTCCCCTCACCTCAAAAGTAACGGCAGGCACCGCTTTGCGGTACCTGCCGTTGTTTTTGGTGGAGGCGAGGGGAGTCGAACCCCTGTCCGAAAACATCTCCACGTGACCTTCTCCGGGCGCATTACGTCATTGATTCTCCCCGCAAAAACGCCGACGCACAGGCGTTATCCTTGGGCAGCTCTTTTTTGCATGGTCGGTTCAAGAGCAACCGCCGACTCACGTTCACCGCTCGGTTACGCCCTTATCTCGGCCGCGATACTCCGAAACAGGACGGGCTGTCCCGCAGGACAGCGGCACTGCCTTATTCAGGCAGCCATTGCCAACTGATTGTTGTCGTTTGTTTTTTATTTTAGGCAGTTTTCGAGATTACCCGGCTCGGCCCGCTTATCACGTCTCAACGTCCCCGTCGAAACCTTTACGCCCCCATACTGATCGGGGTCATTACAACAACAGCTCAGTATCTGTCCGCCTTATCACTGCGCTCTATCTCGCGATTCGATTGGCGCTCCGCCTCCGCCTCGCGCTTATCGTAGAGCTTCTTGCCTCGGCAGAGCCCGACCGCGACCTTTATCCTCGCTCCCGAGAAATAGAAGGACAGCGGTATCAGCGAATACCCCTTGCGACTGACGAGGCTGAAAAGCCGAAGGATCTCGCGCTTATGCATCAGGAGCTTTCGGTCGCGCCTCGGTTCGCGGTTGTAGATGTTGCCCTTTTCGTAGGGGCTGATATGCACGCCGACGGCGTAAAGCTCGCCGTCTCGGATCACGCAATAGGCATCCTTAAGGTTGACCTGCCCCTGGCGGATGCTCTTGATCTCGGTGCCGAAGAGCGCGATCCCCGCCTCAAACGTTTCGTCGACGAAGTAGTCGTGATATGCTTTTTTATTTTGCGCGACGATCTTCTGCGTTTGCTTTGACGGCATAAGGCACCCTCCTCTCCGAAAAGAACTTCATCAAGCTATTATACTACGTTTCCGCGTCGAAATCAAGAGTTTTTTGGCACACACGGCTTTTTTTACTTTAAAGGCGGAAAAATGCGCCGAAATCTATTGAATACGCCGTGGCGGTGTGGTATAATTCAAGGTAGCATATGCAAATCTTACAATATTACGGATTACGGAGGGATTTACTATGGCATTTCCGATAGCATTACAGGTATATTCGGTCCGCGAGGAGGCGAAAGCCGACCTTTACGGCACGCTGAAGCAGGTCAGGGAGATGGGCTACGAGGGCGTGGAACTCGCGGGGCTCTACGGGCACACGGCAAGCGAGGTCGCGGGCATCTGCGGCGAGCTCGGACTTACGCCGATCTCGGCACACGTTCCTTACCTTGATATGATCGCGGATCCGGAGGGGGTTCTCGGCACCTACGCCGAGATCGGCTGCCGTTACGTTGCGATACCGCACCTCAGCGGGGACCTTCGCCCCGGCAAGGAAGGCTTTGCCGACGTTATAAAGAATGCCGGGATGCTCGGCGGGGTCGCAAAGCGACTCGGTATGCAGCTTCTCTATCACAACCACGACTTTGAGTTCATAAAGCTGAACGGCGAATACGGACTTGACCTGCTCTACCGCTCGGTGCCGGCAGAGCTCCTTGCCACCGAGCTTGACGTTTGTTGGGTCAAGGTGGGGGGTGAGGATCCCGCCGACTTCGTCAGAAAGTACGCCGGCCGTGCGCCGGTTGTGCACCTCAAGGACTACTACGGCGAAAAGAGCGAGGATATGTACGAGCTCATAGGGATCGAGAACAAAGCTCCCAAGCGTCCATCGGGCTTTGAGTTCCGTCCGCTCGGCAAGGGACTTCAGGATATTCCTTCGATCCTCGCCGCCGCGACCGACGCGGGCTCCGAGTGGCTGGTGGTCGAGCAGGATAAGCCGAGCCTTGGGCTCTCGCCCCTTGAGTGCGCCCGTGCGAGCATCGAATATCTGAAGACCGTCAACGTGTGACGGCAAGCGGAAATCATCAATAAAATTATTCGGAGGATAGAATTATGGCAGACAAGTCAATGGAGGGTCTCAACAGCTTCACTGCAGAGGAGACCGTTAAGGTCGATGCAAGCCGGAAGCTCCGCGTCGGAATAATCGGAACGGGTTGGATAGCCAAGTCTCATATGAAGGCTTATATGGCTCAGCCCGACGTCGAAATAGTCGCGGGCTGCGACCTCGTTCCCGGCAAAGCCGCCGCCTTCTTCGAGCAGTTTGGGCTTGAGGGTGTCAAAACCGACTACGCAAACGACGAGGAGATGCTTGCCGATACCTCGCTGGCGCTTGATGCGGTTTCGATCTGCACCTACAACTGTCAGCACGCGCCCTGCGCCATTCACGCGATGCGGGCGGGGGTGAACGTTTTGCTTGAGAAGCCCTTTACCGTAACGCTTGACGAGGCGATCGAGGTAATGAAGGTCGAGAAGGAGACGGGCAAGGTCCTCTCCATCGGCTTCCAGCCGCGATTCGACGCCAATATGCGAATGATCAAGAAGATCGTTCAGTCGGGCGAGCTCGGTAAAATATATTACATACAGACGGGCGGCGGCAGACGCCGCGGAATCCCCACCCCGCACGGCACGTCCTTTATCGAGAAGGACACCGCGGGGGTCGGCGCGCTCGGCGACATCGGCTGTTACTCGCTTGATATGGTGCTGAATGCGTTGGGTTACCCGAAGCCGCTGACCGTTTCGGGCTACACCTCGGCGTACTTTGGCACGAACCCCGCCTACCCCGGATACAAGAGCGGTCACGGTGAGGAGTACTCAAAGCTCTTCGGCGTTGACGACTTTGCGGCGGCATTTATAAGGCTGGAGGGTGATATAGTCCTTGACTTCCGTATCGCGTGGGCGATGAATATGGACACGCCGGGAGATACGATCATCCTCGGCACGAAGGGCGGACTTCGCATCCCGTCCACCGAGTGCTGGAACGGCACGGTCGGCGGACCTATGACCGTCTACCGCGACGTCTGCGGACAGAAGACCGAGACTGTTATTCCCGTTATCGAGATGAAGGGCCCCGGACTCTTCGAGCGCAAGATCCGTACCTTCCTTGATGCCTGCAAGAACGGTGGTGCCGCACCCGTGCCCACGAGCCAGATAGTCTACAATCAGGCCATCATCGACGCCATCGCCCGCTCCGCCGAGCTCGGCAGAGAGGTCGACGTCGTCGTCCCCGAGGTGTGAACGGGGCGAGAATACGAAAGCGTGGGGGAACCTTCTTAAAAGAAGGTTCCCCCACACCCCTTC
>CAYWVC010000104.1:0-3565 GCA_964461635.1 uncultured Lachnospiraceae bacterium | reverse complement strand
CGGACGGCAGTCTCGTATGCGCGAAGGGTATCCTCGCGGTTCCAGAACGCCGACACGAGCATTATAAGAGTGCTTTCCGGCAGATGGAAGTTGGTTATCAGCGCATCGACCGCCTTAAAGCGGTATCCGGGGTATATGAATATCCCCGTCTCGCCCGTGAAGGGATGCACGATACCGTTCTCGTCGGTCACGCTCTCAAGCGTACGGCAGGAGGTTGTCCCGACCGCTATGATCCTGCCGCCCGCGGCGCGGCGCGCGTTTATCTCGTCTGCCGCCTTTTGCGTGACCGAGATATACTCGGTATGCATCACGTGATCGGTTATCCTGTCCTCCTTGACCGGGCGGAAGGTACCGAGCCCGACGTGAAGCATCACGGGCACGACGGCGGTGCCCTGCGCTTTGATATTTCCGAGCAGCTCGTCGGTAAAGTGCAATCCTGCGGTCGGCGCGGCGGCAGAGCCCTCCTCGCGCGCGTAGACGGTCTGATACCTTGACGGATCCTTCGGCTTTTCGGTAATGTAGGGAGGAAGCGGCATAATTCCGACCTTGTGGAGCACCTCGAATACGTTTTGGTGCCTGTCGCGGTCGTAGTCGAAGTGCACTATCCGGTTGCCCTCCTCAACTATATCGGTCACGGTGGCGATCAGCTCCCCCTCGCCGAGGACGATCCTTGCCCCGACGCGGGCGCGCTTGCCGGGCTTTACAAGGGTCTCCCACTCGTCAAGCCCGTGCGATCTCAGCAACAGGAGCTCAACGCTTGCCCCCTCGCGTCCCTCGCACAGACCGTAAAGCCTTGCGGGGATCACCTTTGAATCGTTGATGACGAGCACGTCCTCGGGGCGGATATATTCCGCTATATCGAAGAAGTGGCGGTGCGCGATCTCGCCGCTCCCCCGGTCTATGACCATAAGGCGCGAGCCGTCGCGCTTTTCCGCCGGGTGCTGAGCGATCAGCTCCTGCGGAAGGTCGTAATAAAAGTCAGACTTCTTAAGCTCGGTCTGCGGCATTTCGTTAACAATAGGTCTTTCCATAAAGCTCCCCGTGGCGGGGCGATCTCCCCCGCATATAATAATTATCGGGTATATTATAATACATTTCTTGCGTTTTGGCAAGTACGGCGTCAGCCGTCCGGGCACAAACGCGGGAGTTATTTTGCGAAAGGAGATCCATATGAACGGACACGGGCTTTTTACGGGAGCATCCACGGCACTCATAACGCCGTTTGACGGCGGACGGGTGGATATTGAGGCATTTCGGGGACTTATACGGTATCAGCTTGACGGCGGAATATCCTCGCTGACCGTCTGCGGCACGACGGGTGAGGCACCGACCCTCGGCACCGACGAAAGGAGGCTCCTGTTCCGCACGGCAGTCGCCGAGGCGGGCGGGCGGGCTCCGATAGTCGCCGGGGTGGGCTCAAACGACACGAAAAAAGCCGCGGAGCTTTCGAGCATCGCGACCGAGGAGGGGTGCGACGCGCTTCTTGCCGTCACGCCCTATTACAACCGTGCCTCCGACGACGGGTTATATCTGCACTATATGCGCATAGCCGAGGCGTCACCTCTCCCCGTAATACTTTACAACGTCCCGTCAAGGACGGGGATAAACGCTCCGATAGGAACCGTAAAACGCCTCTTCGACTGCGGCGCGATCGTCGCGGTCAAGGAGGCGTCGGGTGACGTTTCAAGGCTCGCCCGCCTTCTTGAGGCGGTGCCGGGGCTGACGGTCTACTCGGGCAACGACGACCTGATCCTTCCGACCCTTGCTATGGGCGGGCGGGGCGTGATCTCGGTGCTTGCGAATATATTGCCGCAGGAGACCGAGGAGCTTTGTCGGCTCTGTCTCGGCGGCAGGATGCGCGAGGCGCAAGCCGAAGCCCGACGTCTGCTTCCGCTGACCGAGGCACTTTTTTCGGAGGTCAATCCTGTTCCGGTGAAGTATCTTGCATCAAGGCTCGGGCTCTGCCGCGCGGAATACAGGCTCCCGCTGACAGAACCGGCGGCAGAGACGGCAAAGAGGCTCGATTCGCTGTTTGTGCGCTATTTCGGCTGATCAACCAGCGCCGCCAGCTCCTCTCGCGTATACAAAAAGTTCAGTGCCGACAAAAGAGCGTTGGGGGTCATTCCGCGCGGCAGACCGGCGCGAAGGCAAAGCCCGTCCCGCCGCGCCGCGCTGTTCTCCTTGCCGCAAAGCCCGAGCGCGTAGAGGTCCGCCTTTACGATCGGGGACCGTTCGGTCACGGCATCCGCCGCACCGTCGGCGAAGGGCTCAAGCAGTGAGCGCAGGAGCTCGCGCTCCATACCCTCCACGCCGAGAAAGCCCTCGCGTGAGGGCTCGGCTTTACGGCGCTCCTTACCCTCTATCTGCGGCACGTAGAGCTGTATGAGCCGATCGGCGGGAACGGCTGACTTTATATACGAACGGATGACCCCTCCCGCGCCGTCGCTGTCCGAGAGGACGATAAGCCTGCTCCGCTCGGAGAGTCGGCGAAGCAGGGTCAGCTTTTCGGGCTTTTTGAATATTCCGAAGCCGTCGGTGGTGATCACCCGTGCCTCGCAGACCGAGAGGATCCGCTCCCGGTCGTATTTTCCCTCCACGATTATCGGGTAGGGTATCTTAAGCTTTTCCATTTAAGTTCCTTTCAAAGGATAGATACGAGTATTATGATCAGGAGCCCGAGGGCGATCCGATAAATGCCGAAGGGTATAAAACCGTGCCTGCGCAGAAATTCGCGCAGAGCCCGCACCGTAACAAGCGAGACGGCGAAGGCGGTGAGGCACCCGACCGCGATGACCGCGAGCTCCCCGACTCCTACGCTTGCACCGCCGCCGTCGGTGAGAAAATCAAAAAGTCTCAGGGCGCTTGCGCCGAGCATCGCCGGAACCGAGAGCAGAAAGGAGAATTCGGCGGCGACGGCTCGGTCGACACCGAGCAGGCGAGCCCCGAGCACCGTTGCCCCCGACCGCGACGTGCCGGGCACTATCGCAAGGGCTTGAAAAGCCCCGATCGCAAGCGACGTGCCGTAGCCTATTCCGTCAAGGTCGAATATCCGACCTCGCTTCGGCAGAAGGAGCTCGGCAAGGATGAACGCCGCGCCGTAAAAGATCAGAGCTCCCGCGATAACGGGCGCAACCGCATCCCCGGTCACAAGCGCGTCTATCGCGTCCTCCAACACAAATCCGACCGCCGCCAGGGGCAGGCTCCCGACCGCCAAACGCCCGTACAGCCCGAGGCATCGGCGCAACTCTCCTCCCGTGCGAAGCGACGCGGGGAAGAGCCTTCGCCGCTCGTACACGGCGACGGCAACCGCCGAGAAGAGCTGTATGAGGGTCAAAAACAGGGTCAACGTCCGCCCGTCGAGCCCGGAGGGACAGATCAGGTCAAATAGCAGCATATGACCCGTAGAGCTTATCGGGAGCCATTCTGTAACGCCCTGAATGACCCCGATAACGAACGCCTTGATCATCTCGGTAAACACGCTTGCTCTCCTTACGTAAAATATACCGTCAAAACGTCCTTTTATTTTTGCACTGAATGACACCTCATCCGTCAGCCTTCGGCTGCC
>CAYWVC010000103.1:0-3618 GCA_964461635.1 uncultured Lachnospiraceae bacterium | reverse complement strand
GGGTCGGGATAAACGGCGCGGGAGCCTCCGATGAGCATAGGGCGGGTAGAGGCGCAGACGATGTTTGCCTTGCCGATCTGCTTGACCGACAGTCTGACGGGGACGGCGACGCGGCGGAGGTGCATACCGATAAGGGTATCGCCGATATCAATCCCGCAATGGGCGCGCACGCCGGAGACGACGGTCGCGTGAGGCAGGAGCTCGTACGCCACGGTTGCGAATGACCCTCCGGCGTGAGGTTGAGGCAACACGCAGACCTCCTCCAGCCCGTACTTTTCCATACACTCGCGCTCGACGACGATCGCGCGGTTAAGGTGCTCACAGCACTGCGCGGCAACGTAGACCCCGCGCCACTCGGCGACCTGATATATCTCCTCAAAGACGGCGCGCGCCGCATCAAGGCTTGAGCCGTGACCTATTCGCTCACCGACTATCTCGGAGCTTGAGCACCCGACGACAAGGATCTCTCCCCCTGCGGGCTTAGCGATCTCAAACAACTCTTTAACGGCATCGGAAGCCTGTTTTCTGACGTCCTCAAACATAAAAATCTCCATTCCGCCTTACGGCAAAAAATTATTCATCTGTCAGCTCCGCGAGCGTCCTCGGATGCTCGGCAAAGAGCTCAAGCGACTTACCCGTTGCGGGGTGGGGCAGGGAAAGATACACCGACCGAAGCAGGTACGCTTTATCGGAGCGGCGCGAGCCGTAGCGCCGATCCCCGTACAGGGGCATCCCGCGGGAGGCAAACTGCACCCTTATCTGATGAGTCCGCCCGGTGAGAAGCTCTATTTCGACAAGGCTCCGCTCACCGTCGCTGTCCAGCGCGCGGTAGGTAAGCCGAGCTCGCTTGACCCCCTTACGTTCGCGATCGACGACGTAAGCTCTGCCGCGCGATCTGTCGTAGAAGAGCAGATCATCCATATCCCCGCACGTCGGCTCCGGTACGCCGTCAACGAGCGCGACGTACCGTTTTTTCACCTTTCCCCCGGCGATGGCAGCCGAGATCCCGGCAGCCGCCGTGCGCGTGCGTGCAAGGACGGTGAGCCCGGATGTCGCGCGGTCAAGCCGATGGACGGTGAAGAGCGCGTCATTTTCGCCTCTGTCGCGCAATTGCCCGGCAAGCAGGAGCGGGAGCTCGTGCTCCGAATCGACACCGGCGGGCTTGTCGACCACGGTTATAAAACCGTCCGAGAAGACGGTGCGTATCATCTTCCCGGACGAAAAAGCATTTGACACTGTTATTGCTCCGCCTCTATACCGTTGACGAAGTGGACCCCGATCGCGTGGAGGAGGTCGAGAAGTTGCGGATGGGTGTCCTTCGGGAACATCTGCATAACGCGGAAGGTCTCAAAGCAGAGGTTGCCCTTGTAGCCTATCTCACGCAGACCGGCGATAAAGCCGTTCCAATCGATCATATGGTTCTTGCTGTTCTTCAGATAGGAATAGGGGATCATATGGAGGTCGGTCACGCCGTCGTTGTCGTGAATGTGCAGGATCGACAGGCGGTCACCGAGCGCGATGATGTACTCCTTAAGGTGCCTTGCGGTAAGGCTTGAGTGACCGACGTCAAGGCAGAAGCCGAAGACCTCCTCGCCCGCCTCGGCATTCAGGGTGTCGATGTAGGTGCAGGCCTCCGATACGTCGGAGCAGGGACCCTCCACTATTCTGCCGCCGAGCCCGGCAAAGAGGTTCTCAAGGCAGATCTTCACCCCGTACTGCTTCGCCGTGGGCATAAGGGCACGGTAGAGCTCGTAATTGAGCTCGCGCTCCTTTTCCTTGCTGAGCAGATACTGCGCGCTGATCGGGTGTACCACAATGTGGGGACAGCCGAGGAAGCCCGCGACCGCGATGCACTTCTTGGTTGCCTCCAGCACGAAGGGATTCATATCCCCGTCGCGGTCCTTGACCCAAAGCGGAAAGGGACCGTGCATCTGCGTGATCTCGATCCCGTGCCTTGCCGCCGACTCCTTCACGGGGGCAAAGTATTCGAAGAGCTCCTCGACCGTTTTCTCCATAAAGAGTCCGCCCGGCTCGCCCTTTCTTACCACCTCGGAGGGGAGGTAGCTGTCTATGTTGAAATCAACGCAGGTAAAGCCGTGTGCCGCAAGCGTGGCAAAGCCCTGCTCGTATTCCTCGGGCGAGAATATACCCGCCGATTGAACGCCTATCTTATGCATAACTGATTCTCCTTTACTTTAGCTTTTTCTTAATTTTATCACCCGCGCGGGCGTTTGTCAATAAATAAGAGGTTTTTTATGTTGACAAAACGGACAAAATATTGTATCATATTTTTATATCTTACTACCGTATAAAATAAAATTAAGGAGTGTCATTCGATGAAAATTCTCGTAATAAACGCGGGCAGCTCGTCGATCAAGTATCAGCTTATCGATATGAACGGCGAGGTCGTACTTGCAAAGGGACAGGCGGACCGTATCGGCATTGAGGGCGGAAACTTCAAGCAGAAGGTCGACGGACGCGCGGACTACAAGTTGGATATCCATATGAATAACCACGCCGAGGCGATCAAGCTCGTCCTCGATACCCTTACCTCGCCCGAAAACGGCGTGATAGCCTCGCTGTCGGAGATCAGCGCCGTCGGTCACCGCGTGCTTCACGGCGGAGAAAAGTTCTCCGGCTCGGTCATCATAAACGACGGCGTTATCGCCGCGATAGAGGAATGCTGTGAGCTCGGGCCGCTGCACAACCCGCACAACCTTACCGGCATTCGCGCGTGTGAGAAGATGATGCCCGGCGTACCGCAGGTCGCCGTCTTCGATACCGGCTTCCATCAGACGATGCCCGACTACGCATACCTTTACCCGCTGCCCTACAGGTACTACGAGAAGTATCACATCCGTCGCTACGGCTTCCACGGAACGTCGCACCGTTACGTGTCGCTCCGCGCCGCCGAGATGCTCGGCAAAAAGCCCGAGGAGCTGAAGATCGTTACCTGCCACCTCGGAAACGGATCCTCCATCGCCGCCGTCAAGAACGGCAAATGCTACGATACCTCAATGGGACTGACCCCGCTGGAGGGCATCATAATGGGCACCCGTTGCGGATCTATCGACCCGGCTATTGTGCCCCTGCTTATGAAGAAGGAAAACCTCACCCCCGATCAGATAGATCATATAATGAACAAGGAGTCGGGAATGCTCGGTGTGTCCGAGGTAACGAGCGATAACCGCGATATCGAGGAAGGCGCGCGCAACGGCAATAAGCGCTATCAGCTTATCGAGGCTATGGTCGTTCATCAGCTCACCCGCTATATCGGCGGCTACGCCGCGGTTATGGGCGGGGTGGATGCCATCGTATTCGCCGGCGGTATCGGTGAGAATAATCCCCACTATCGCTCAAGAGTTGCAAAGAACCTTGAGTTCCTCGGCGTTAAGATCGACGAGAGCATAAACGAAAAGGCAAAGCGCACCTCGGTGGAGTACGACATCTCCGCCCCGGATGCGAAGGTCAAAATGCTCGTCATCCCCACTAACGAGGAGCTTATGATCGCGAAGGATACGAAGGAGCTCGTCGAAGCCCTCGTCTGATCGGATAAAAATAATACGAAAACTCGGGGGAAACTTTCTTAAAAGAAAGTTTCCCCCGAACCCCTTTCAA
>CAYWVC010000102.1:0-3639 GCA_964461635.1 uncultured Lachnospiraceae bacterium | reverse complement strand
ACTAGCTTCAGCTAGCTTGCTCATGGCTCCAGAAAGATCTTCGGCAATTCCCTTAAACAGAAACACTGCGCCTCTTATTGCTAGGAATGCGACAGCCAAAGCCGCCAAGCCAGCACCAATAGCGAGTAATCCAGTGCCACCGGATGCGGTTATTAGATAACCTATACCAGCCGCAGCAGCTAACATAGCAGAAGCCGCAACGAATAGCGCAGTCAAAGCAACAATATTCTTGACCGCATCCTCAACGCCCGACATTGCTTCCAGAACCCATACAAGTTCGCGGAGAACTAACCCCAATGCTGCCATTGCAGCAACGGCCAATACTGCTTCGCCAACTTTCATTTTGACCGTGCTAAGAATTTTAAGGACTCCGGCCATAACAGCTAACAAAGCGGACAAAGAAAGTGCCGAACTGATGGCCGACAGCGGTTGAACATCTTGGAGCACGTAAATAATACCAGCCAAAATGGCAATAATACCCGCCAATGCAATCAAAGGTCCTGTCTTTATTGCGCTAGTGTCTAGTCCTTTCAAGTTACGCAGCACTAATGTAAGCATGCCCATAAGAACCACTATAGCTCCAACACCAGCCGCCAGGGATTTCGTATCCTCGATCATCGATAGGGCCACCAGAGCCGCCGCCAAGACAGCTATAGTAACTGTCATTGCAACGATTGCACCTTTAGCATTCTGGGCGCCCTTTAAACTTTCAGCCATTTTCGATACTACAAGACCCAATATGGATATTGCAGCGACACCCTTCGCTAAGTCAGCCAGATCGATCATACCAAGTAGAACCGCCGCCGCTGCCATAATAAGCACGGCAGTAGACATTGCGAGTATGTTAGCACTAACTTTTGCTATCTGCTGCTCGCTGGAGATCTTCAAGGTATCGACCATCAGCTTGAGCAAATAAGTAAAGCCCAATACGAAAGCGGCACCCTTTGCCATCTCCCAAACAGACAAATTACCAACGATTTTACACACACCAGCCATCAGTAGCAACGACACTGATACACTAATGACTAAGCCATTAACCTTGGCTATTTGCTGCTTCTTGCCTATCTTAGTCACAGCGACAAGACCTTTGACAAACAGAACGAATGCCGCGGCAAATGCAGCTCCCTTGAGCATTTCTTCAGCTGACAACTGGGCTGCTAATTTGCACACGCCAACCATTAGGATCATGGCGACAGAAATGCCCAGAACCATGGTTCCGACTTTTCCGACATTGTTACCAGAAGACTTTGCTACCTTGGTTATCGACTTCACGAATATTGCAAATGCGGCGGCAAATGCAACACCCTTGAGCATTTCTTCGCGTGATAGCTTACCTGCCAATTTGCACACGCCGATCATTAGGACCATGGAAACCGCAAGTTTAGTCATCATTCCGCTTATGCCTTTAATATCGCCAGCATATCTGGATATACCGCCTAAAACAGCCATAAACGCCAGCATTCCAGCAGCCATGGCCGCAAGACCAGTAAAGCCCTGTTTAGCTTCGTCAGCGGTCATACTACCCACAATTTTTACAACAGCCGCCATAGCGAGTAAAGCAATACCAAGCTGTAAGATAGTGGTTTTTAAACCATCGATATTAAGAGATTTCTGTGCAACACTAAACTGTACACTCGCGCTTCCCAGTTTATTCATCGCCCAAGCCAATCCAGCTAATACACCAGCAAGAACCACGATCGTCAATACTGCAGCCCCAAGTTTACCGTAATCATCTATCTGGCAAAGAACCCAAATAGATGCTGCCAGTATGCCTATGGCCGCAGCCATCTTCAAGAGTGCGTTGGCATTCAGGTCATTCTTGACTGCTTTACCGATGTTAGTGATTGCAGTTTTGGTAGCTGTTAACACACCAGTCACGCCGGAAATTACACTACTAAAACTAGTAGCGGCGCTTGCGAATTTGTCCAACGCTTCGGTGAAGCTCTTCAAGATCATGATCGCTTCTATTGTGATAGCACCAGCAATAATTTTATCCCATTTTATACCGCCGTCTTCATCAGATATATAACCCCAGAAGCTCTTGAATATCTTTACAATTGCCTCACCGACCGGCTCCAAGGCTGTCAGTATCGGACCAATCATATCACTAATGGCATTGATGGCTCCCTGGAAGAAATCACATACAATTTGGTACGCCTTCCAAGAAGGAGATTCAACACCAAGGGCTTCTGCAAAGGAACTAACAAAGTTGAGACAGAACTCGACGATACTGCTGATAATACCGCCTACACCATCAATGATTCCATTTTGAAATCCTGCAATAAAATCAGTTGCAACCTGTCTAGCAATCTTCGGAAGGGACAGTAAAGCGTTCGCCAGATTAGTTCCCAAGGACCTCGCAAGTTCATTAGCATCTATCTCGCCACTAAATAGCTTCCCGAATGCCGAGATTAGGTTATTTACAGCAGTGATAAGTTGCTGAACACCTTCTGTTTGTTTGAAAACTTCGAACCATTCACCAAGAGCCACTATGGAGTCTGCAATGGCTTCACCAACCCACTCGAATGCCTCGCGAAGTTGTTCAAGCATGGCCTGGACCGAAGGTGATTCGCTAAACGCCTCAAACCATTCTTCAACTTTCTTGATAGCGCCGTCCATATCGTCTGCAGAACCAGCAAACTCGTTGAAGATACTCTTAATGCCATTAAGTACCTTGCTAACAGACGGGATCTCGGAGAAGGCTTTGATCCACTTCTTTATAATGTTAATAGCTGCCTTTGCGGCTTTTACAAGCGCATTAAAACCTTTTGTAATTAACTCATTCTCAAACAACCAATCACGGAATGCGACAATCACATCGCCAACGCTTGAGGTTACGTCGAGAATAGCTCCACCGGTTCCTCCGATTATTTCGCCAAGGATTTCGAAAGCCGCTTTCAATGCGCCACCGACAATACTAGTTAAAATATCAAAGATCGCTATAACGCCCTTAAACGAGCTCTTGAGTTTATCTGCATTTCGCTCGATAGACTCGGCAAAGTTCTCGGCAGCACTTTGCATGGCAGACAGCGCGTTATATAGTCCAGAGGACGTACGGTCTACTGTAAATATCTCGCCCCAAGCTTCTCTAACGGTCGCAACTAGTGTAGCAATGCCGGTTAACGAATTACTAATTGTACTGAAGAGGAGCTCTTGACCACTTGGTCTAGAGATGCTATCGAGCAAATCATCGATTTCGATCGCAGAAGCAGCAGATGCATCACCAATTTCTTCGATAACGACGCCAGCTTTTTCAAGGGCAGCAAGTGTCTCAGAGTCGACCACACCATCGGCAACAAGGCCTACAGATTCCTGAAATGCTTTTATTGCAGCCGTAGTCTCGGCGCCGATAATACCATCTATGCCAAACTTTTCCAAACTGAATCCAAGTTCAGTAAGCGCGGTCTGTACTTTCTTTACATCATCGCCAACACTACCAAAACTGAGATCTTTCGTAATATCGCTTAAATCTACGGAGAGTTTGTTAGTTGTCTTAGCAACAGTATCGCCCAGCTTGCCAAGGGCTTCTTCTAGGTATTTAGTATCAATGGCTCCATTGGCAAACGCGTCACTCAAGGAACCATACTCTTTGACTAATTTATTGACGTCAACCCCGCCTGCTTCAGCACATGCTCGAAC
>CAYWVC010000101.1:0-3699 GCA_964461635.1 uncultured Lachnospiraceae bacterium | reverse complement strand
GAGGCTCTGCCTCGGGACTCCGCAAGCCTTTAAAAAGGCTTGACCGAAACTTACTCACGGGCTAAGCAGTAAAACTCACTGAAAATCGGTCGCGGGCTTGCCCGCACTTCCGCGTGGGGAGTTGGCAACAACGACCAAGCGGCGCGGTGAGCTTCACCTTTCAGCAAAAGGATTTAAATTCTTCGAAGGGGTGTGGGGGAACCTTCTTCTAAGAAGGTTCCCCCACGCTCTCGTATTCTTTTAAACAAGCCGCGCGCTCTTGTATTCTTTTAAACAAGCCCCACGCTCTCGTATTTTTTAAACAAGCCCCACGCTTTCGTATTCGTCTAAAAAGCCCCCGAGCTTTCGTTCTTTATTGGATCATACCGACGGGAGGTCGCGAGTTACGACGACGGCGACGCCCGTATCACAGACGTTCGGCAGGGCAACGTCGCCCACCTTTACGGGGGCGGTTAAGGTCACCGAATCAAGGGCTCTCATAATATCGTTCATCAGCGCCTTCGGGATGGGCTCGGCGGTTTTTACGGGGCAACGGGGGTAAGCCGCGCCCTTTATCTTCACGGTGGAGGTTATCACTCGCGTCGGGGCGACGAGCTCCATCTTTCCGTAATCTGCGCCGCGCTCGCACGCGTTACCGGTCACGCTATACCCGTTCTCATCGTCAACTTCAAGGTGGCACCCCTTCGGGCAACAAATACAGATCACCTGTTTCACGGTAAAAAGTTCCTGTCCTTTCCTGAATAATTACTGTTTCTCGTTATTCGGCATCGCAGACCTCGACCTTGAGCTCACCGTTCTGCACCTTGGCAAAAAGGAGCTTCGGGATCGATATCTTTTCCATCTCGCCGGGAGCCATATGCTCGCGCTTGTACTGTGCAATCTGCGTATCCCCGCTCGTGACCCTTATCACGGATTTTCCGCGGACCTTGTTGGTACGGAAGAATACGTCGACCGATTTATCAAGGTTGCCGGGTCTTACGTACTGAGGCACGGTGTAGTTTACTCCGTCGCCGTTCTTGACCGTAACGGTGTCACCCGCAGATCTCTTTCCGGCGGCGAAGGCTGCGGCGGCGGCTCCGGCACGGAGACTCTCTGCCGTGACATAATCGACGAGGTCGTGAACGTGTGCCACGTTACCGCAGGCAAAGATTCCGGGAACGGAAGTCTCCATATTCTCGTGAACGTAGGCACCGTTCGTGCGGCGGTCGATCTCGATCCCCGCGTTCCGAGTCAGCTCGTTCTCGGGGATAAGCCCAACCGAGAGCAGGAGCGTGTCACACTCTATCTCAAATGCGCTCCCCGGAACGGGAGTATATCCGTCCACGCGGCTGATCTCTACCTTTTCAACCCTGCCGTTCTTGCCGACCACGTTCGTGACCGTGTGGGAGAGGTAGAGCGGTATATCAAAATCGTTAAGGCACTGTACGATATTTCGTGTAAGTCCGTTTGAGTAGGGACAGAGCTCAACGCAGGCGAGCACCTTCGCGCCCTCCAGTGTCAGCCTTCTTGCCATAATAAGTCCTATGTCGCCCGAGCCGAGGATAACGACGCGCTTTCCGGGCATATAGCCCTCCACGTTTACGTATCTCTGGGCGGTTCCGGCGGTCAGTACGCCTGCCGGACGGTCGCCGGGGATGGCTATCGCGCCACGCGTCCGCTCGCGGCACCCCATACAGAGGACGACGGCTCCGCCCTCATAGACCCGATAGCCGTGCTCACGGCTTATGCAGACCACCTCGCGGTGTTCGGTAACGTTGAGCACCATAGTGTTGCAGAGGATCTCTATATTTTTGTGTTCCTCCGCCAAACGCGCGAAGCGTCCGGCGTATTCCGGTCCGGTCAGCTCCTCCTTGAAGTAGTGGAGCCCGAAGCCGTTATGTATGCACTGGTTGAGGATGCCGCCGACCTCGCGGTCACGCTCTATAACGAGGACACGCCCCGCTCCGCCGTCAGCGGCGGCTACAGCTGCGGCAAGCCCCGCGGGTCCTCCGCCGACCACTATTACGTCGTAATACTTAGTTGCTTCAGTCATCTTTTAGCGGCCTCCTTCGTCTTTCCGGTGAGGATGAAGCTCCCCTCGTCACCGAGAGTGACCTTCAGCGGGGAGATCCCGAGCTCACGGGCGATCAGCTCGTGTACCCTCGGTGAGCAAAAGCCGCCCTGACACCTGCCGAGCCCGGCTCCGGTGCGGCGCTTGATCGCGTCAATACTGCGGGGGACGATCGGACGGCGGAGTGCCGCCAGAACGTCGCCCTCGGTCACCGTTTCGCAACGGCAGACTATTTGTCCGTAAAGGGGTTCTTTCTCTATAAGAGCCGCTTTTTCCGTTTCACTCAGGCGGTTGAAACGAACCGTCTTGCGCTCGTCGGTGAAGTGATCCTTAAGCTTCAGCTCAAGCCCGCAGCTTTCAAGCAAGCGTATGCCTTCAAGCGCGATAGCGGGCGCGGCGGAGAGCCCGGGGGACTTGATCCCGGCGAGGTTTATAAAGTTCTCACAGACCGGGGAGACGTTGATTATGAAGTCCTTCTCGGTCGTCGCGGGTCTGACCCCCGCGTATTCGTGGATCACCTGACGGAAATCTATACCCGGGACCGAGCGAAGTCCGCTCGGCTTGAGCTTCGGCAGAGTCTCGCCGACCGTACCGACCGTGTCGCCGTCTTTAACCGGAAAAGCGTCGGGTCCTACTATGAGGTTCCCGTGTACGGTAGGAGAGACAAGGACGCCCTTGCCCTTCTCATCGGGGCAACGGAAGATGACCGAATTGACCTTCTTGCCCTCACATTTATCAAGAACGTAGTACTGCCCGCAAAGATTGACGGGCTTTATGCTGTTGTCGCCAACCATAGCGGCGACCTCTCCGGCGTAGCAACCGGCGGCGTTTATTACGTACTTTGCACCGAAGTCACCGCCCGCAGTATGTACGACGAAGCCGTCGGGCGTGCGGGAGATCGAGGTGACCCCGCAGGAAAGGTTAACGTCAGCCCCGTTTACCACGGCGGTCTCCGCCATAGCGCAGGTGTATTCCCACGGATCAACGATCGCGGAGGTCGGGGCATAGAGCGCCCCCTTTATTTCGCCGCTGACGGCGGGTTCAAGTTCAAGGACCTCTTCGCGGGTCAGAACGCGTACACCCTCCACGCCGTTGGCGTCGCCGCGACGCTTGAGCTCGCGAACAAGCTCCATATCGGCATCGGTGAAGGCAAGGACGAAGGAGGGGAGCTCACGGCGAAGGACCGAGAGCTTCTCGCAGATCTCCTTTGCGCGTTTAACGCCCTCAACGTTGAGGCGAGCGCAGAGGGTTCCGGGCTCCGGATCGTATCCCGCGTGAAGTATCGCGCTGTTTGCCCTCGTTGCACCGCATCCCACGTCGTTTGCGCGTTCAAGTACACCGACCGAGAGCTTGAATTTTGAGAGCTCGTATGCCGCCGCCGCGCCGATGACGCCACAGCCTATGATGAGTATGTCGTAGCTTTTCATAGTTGCATGTCCTCGAAAATCTTTCTTATTATTTAGGTGTATTTAGTTGGAATTTCATTGTAACATACTATTCGGGCTTTGTCAAGTCACAAGTTCGGCACAATCACCAATCCGGCGGGCAAGCCCGCGACCTATTTTCGGTGAGTTTTACTGCTTGGTCCGTGAGGAAGTTTTCGCCCGCCTTTTTTAAAAGGCGGCGCGGTGGAGGGCGCGGAGCCCTCC
>CAYWVC010000100.1:0-3717 GCA_964461635.1 uncultured Lachnospiraceae bacterium | reverse complement strand
ACACCGCAACCGACCAAGAATCGTTGGTAGAAATCTACAAGCGTTTGCGTCCGGGCGAAATCCCCACAGACGAATCTGTACAAAAAACCTTAAACGACCTTTTGTTCGATGCTAAACGTTACGACCTTGCTCGCGTTGGACGTTACAAGTTCAACAAAAAGTTGGCTCTTGCAACACGTATCAAGGGGCTTACTCTCGGTCAAGACGTTGCAGTTAAATTGCTCACTTTCGAAAAGTACACCTGCTTGACAAGTGAACAAGCACAACAAATTGCCGATAGCGGTGTTATCGAAAGCGTAAAAGTGCTCAACAACAAGGGTGCGGTTATCGACGTTAAGGTAGACGACAACTTTGTTGCAAACGTTACCGGTCAATACATCGACGAACAAGTTACCATTCCTTGCGAACGCGTTATTGCTGTAGGTACGGTTTTGTCCGAAGGCGACGCATACGATATTCAACACAGTGGTGTAAACGAAATCTACACTGCAACG
The DNA here is from genome assembly GCA_964461635.1 of uncultured Lachnospiraceae bacterium. Classification (GTDB taxonomy): domain Bacteria; phylum Bacillota; class Clostridia; order Oscillospirales; family CAG-272; genus RGIG3994. The sequence goes on along the minus strand of CAYWVC010000100.1, from coordinate 3,223 downwards.
GAAATTGCAAGCTTGTTGTTCGACGGCGCAACCGCTCAAAGCGAAATCGACTTTGCAACCGTACTTGGCAATCACCTTGGTTGCGTTATCATGACGGAAAATGGCGTTTTGGACGTTTATGGTGAACAAATCGACGCAACCGGACGTTATCTTGTTGATACTGCAAAAACAAGCTATGCCGAACGCAAAGGTGAAATCACCGTTGCCGAAGCGGCTCAAATTGCTTTTGAAAACGGCTACAACATTTACAAATCCAACACAAGCCCCGTTATCGTTTTGGCAAAACAATGCCCCAGAGTTAAAGTTATCGGTAACAACACAGTAGATGCAAAGATTTATGCAACTGCTGTGGACAAGCAATATGCTACGGTAGATTTCAAAGAAATCGGTCTTTACGAAGCCGTTGATACAACTTTGTTTGCTGAAATTTTGTCTCAAGGTCTTTCTGTAGAAGATACACTTGCTCTTCTCAAGGAAAACAAGGACGAACTTATTTCCAAACACATCACTCGCGCCGACATCATTTCTACGGTTAACTACAACTTGGATATGAAGTATGGTATCGGTCACGACGACGACATCGACCATTTGGCAAACCGTCGTATCCGTTCCGTTGGCGAATTGTTGCAAAACCAATTCCGCATTGGTATTTCTCGTTTGGAAAGAGTTATCCGCGAACGTATGGCAATTCAAGAACCCGGCAAGGCAACACCGCAAACGTTAATTAACGTTCGCCCTGTTTCTTCCGCTATCAAAGAGTTCTTTGGATCCAGCCAACTTTCTCAATTTATGGATCAATCCAACCCAATTGCGGAACTTACGCACAAACGTAAACTTTCTGCACTTGGTCCCGGCGGTATCAACCGTGACCGTGCAACCTTCGAAGTTCGTGACGTTCATTACACCCACTACGGACGTATGTGCCCAATCGAAACTCCCGAAGGACAAAACATCGGTCTTATCACTTCTCTTGCGGGCTATGCGCGTATCAACGAATACGGCTTTATCGAAGCACCTTACCGCAGAGTAGACAAAATCCACAACATCGTTACCGAAAGCGTAGATTACCTTGATGCCGACGAAGAAGATAAGTTTATTATCGGTCAAGCAAACGAACCTTTGGACGACAACGGTTACTTTGCAAACGAACGTATCACCTGCCGTCGTCGTGAAGAAATTTTGGAATTCCCACGCGAAAAGGTAGACTATATCGACGTATCTCCACGTCAACTTATTTCCGTTGCTACAAGCTTGATTCCTTTCTTGGAAAACGACGATACCAACCGTGCGTTGATGGGATCAAACATGCAACGTCAAGCAGTACCACTTATCTCTCCCGAAGCACCTATCGTTGCAACCGGTATCGAAGCAAGAATCGCTTACGACAGCGGTGTTATGGTAATTGCTCGTGAAAGCGGTGTCGTTTTGAAGGCGAGCGACAACAAAATTGTTGTTCAAGCAGATAATGGCACTTTGCAAGAATACAGCCTTAAAAAGTTTGTTCGTTCCAACCAAGGAACTTGCATTAACCAAAAGGTTATCGTTAAAAAAGGCGACCGCGTAGAAGCAGGTCAAGTGCTTGCAGATGGTCCAAGTACCGACGGTGGCGAACTTGCTCTTGGTCGTAATATTCTTATCGGCTTTATGACTTGGGAAGGTTACAACTACGAAGACGCTGTTTTGCTTTCGGAAAAACTTGTAAAAGAAGACGCATTTACGTCTATTCACATCGAAGAACACGAAATCGAATGTCGCGAAACCAAATTGGGACCGGAAGAGTTTACTCGTGAAATCCCCAACGTCGGCGACGACGCATTGAAAGATTTGGACGAAAACGGCGTAATCCGTATCGGTGCGGAAGTTCACCCCGGTGATATCTTGGTTGGTAAAGTTACTCCTAAGGGAGAAACCGACCTTACTCCGGAAGAACGTTTGCTCCGTGCAATCTTCTCCGAAAAGGCACGTGAAGTTAGAGATACTTCCTTGCGCGTTCCTAACGGCGAAGGCGGTATCGTTGTGGACGTAAAAGTGTTCACTCGCGAAAACAAAGACGAACTCGATCCAGGCGTAAGCAAGCTTGTTCGTGTTTATATCGCACAAAAACGTAAAATTTCCGTCGGCGACAAGATGGCTGGTCGTCACGGTAACAAGGGTGTCGTTTCTCGCGTGCTTCCCGAAGAAGATATGCCATTTATGGAAGACGGCACACCTCTTCAAATCGTACTTAACCCGCTGGGCGTTCCTTCTCGTATGAACATCGGTCAGGTTTTGGAAGTTCACTTGGGACTTATATCCAAAATGCTCGGTTGGAAGATTGCAACCCCCGTATTTGACGGTGCAAGCGAAGAAGAAATCCGCAGATTGTTTGAAGAAAACGGTATGGTTAACCCCAAAACCGGCAAAGTTGATGGTAAAGTTCAACTTTACGATGGACGTACCGGCGAACCGTTTGAAAACCGCGTAACCGTTGGTTACATGTACTACCTCAAACTTATTCACTTGGTAGACGACAAAATCCACGCTCGTAGCACAGGTCCTTACAGCCTTGTTACGCAACAACCTTTGGGCGGTAAAGCGCAAATGGGTGGTCAACGTTTCGGTGAAATGGAAGTTTGGGCATTGGAAGCATACGGCGCAGCAAACGTATTGCAAGAAATCTTGACGGTAAAATCCGACGACGTTGTTGGCCGTGTTAAGACTTACGAAGCAATCGTTAAGGGAGAAAACATCCCCGATCCGGGCATCCCCGAAAGTTTCAAAGTACTTATCAAGGAATTGCAATCTTTGGCATTGGACGTTAAAGTTTTGTCTGCCGACCACGAAGAAATCGTTGTTCGCGATTCCACAGACGACGAAGCAGACTACAACGAAATTATGCTTGCCGAACAAGAACAACGCAAACAAGAAATTTCCTCATTCTCGCCTGATGACGAAGTTAACCTTGGCGAAGACGATGCAGCCTTTACGGAAATTGACGACGACTTTAGTCTTGATAGTTTGTTCGACGACGATACCGACAGCGACGACGCTTTGTTTGATTTGTTTGCAGACGAAAGCGACGATGACGACAAGGGTATCGAAGATGAAGAAAACGACGACTTGTCCGACTTGTTTGGCGATAGTGATGACGACGGCGACGATGACGGTGATTTGTTTGACGACGACACCGATACCGACGAAGACGACGAATAATAAAGGGAGGTAGCGAAAATTATGAGTAATG
>CAYWVC010000099.1:0-3784 GCA_964461635.1 uncultured Lachnospiraceae bacterium | reverse complement strand
GATCCTATAAGCACTTCCCAGTACCGGATGATGACATAATCGGCATTATGTTGCTGTCAAATACACAGCAACGCCGCAAGCAGTGGATAAAAAACAAATCATAAGGCAAAAAGGCACAACAATAAAGCCCTTCCTTACTCTTTTAAAAAAGTGAACGGGAAAGGCTTATACTGCTATGCCAAAAGATCTCTATATATTATGATAACCAATTCTTTTTTAACAAAAATGGTTGAATTTATGAATTAGATGTGATAAAATGTTATAAACACAGTTGCGGGTAGCACCCTTATGCCGAGAAATCAAGCAACATAATGCCGATTATGTTGTTTTTCCTGGGCACAACTGTATCGAAAACCCAAAAAAGCAAACGGAGGATATTGTATGGCAAAGAAAATCGTACTGGTCGTGGTTGCACTGATACTGATGATCGCAATATCAGCAGGCACCGTATTGTTGATGGATTGGGCAACAGTTCCCACATCTGCAACGATCGAAAATGGCTTATCCGCATATGAACTGGCTGTTCAGTACGGATACGAGGGAACTGTTCAGGAGTGGCTACGATCCTTAAACGGCAAATCGGCTTACGAGATCGCTGTTGAAAGCGGCTATTCCGGCACTGAGGATGAGTGGGGCGCAGCGATCAATGCGGCCGCATCTCAGCCAACAGTTGGCATCACTACAGCAAAGTTCTCTTCAGAAGGTGAATTGATCATCGTTTTGTCTGACGGAACGGAGCTGAATGTGGGCAAGGCAGTTGGTGCAGACGGTAAAAACGGCACCGACGGTAAGAATGGCATCAACGGCACCGACGGTAAGGATGGGGTGAGCGTTTCCGGAATGCGTGTCAACGAAAACGGGCAGATCGTCATTACTTATTCTGATGGTAAGACTGTCAATTTGGATAAGATCGTTGGAATGAACGGCACAGATGGCGTGGGCATTGCCAAGTCTGAGATCAATGCTGACGGCGAATTGGTGCTTACATATACCAATGGACAAGAGTCGAATTTGGGTCGTGTGATCGGCACAGACGGCCAAAACGGCACCGACGGTGTGGCAGGTACACCCGGTAAAGACGGCGTAAACGGCAAGGACGGCATCAGTGTTGCAAGTACTGCGATCAACGCCTCCGGAGAGCTGATCATTACCTATTCCGACGGCAATACGGCTAATTTGGGCAAAATCGTCGGTGCGGACGGCAAGGACGGTATCGACGGTATCAACGGAACAGATGGTACCGATGGCGTTAGCGTTTCTTACGCTGAGATCAACTCCAACGGGGAATTGGTACTTACATTTTCCAATGGCCAGCGCTCCAACCTGGGCAATGTGATCGGTGCGGCCGGTGCAGACGGCAAGGACGGTATCAATGGTACCGACGGCAAGGATGGCATCAACGGCACAGATGGCGTGGACGGTCAGGACGGTATCAGTGTTACCAAGTCTGAGATCAACAGCAAGGGAGAATTGCTGCTTACCTATTCCAATGGCATGGTAGACAATTTGGGCGTTGTTGTGGGTGCAGACGGCAAGGACGGTATCAATGGCACCGACGGCAAGGATGGCATTAACGGCACGAACGGAACGGATGGCAAAGACGGCGTGGGCATTCAGGATATTTCCATCAGCATAGAAGGAGAACTTCAAATCGTGCTCACAAACGGCACTACCATGGCACTTGGCAATATCAAGGGCGCTGACGGCGTAAACGGCAAGGACGGCCTGAACGGTACGAACGGCACCGACGGCCAGGACGGCGTTGGCATTAGTAGCACCTCTATAAATGCACAGGGTGAATTGATCATATCCTATTCAAACGGAAATGAGACGAATCTGGGCAAGATCGCCGGCATTGACGGCGCTGATGGTACAAACGGCACCGATGGTGTTGGTATCTCCAAAACCGAGATCGACGGCGAAGGAAAGCTGATCATAACCTACACCGATGGCAAAGTGGAGACCTTGGGGAAGATCGCCGGTATCGACGGCAAGGACGGTGCTAACGGCGCGGACGGTATTGGTATTACCTCCACAACGATCAATGCATCCGGTGAACTCACCATAGCATACTCCGACGGCAGTAGTGTCAATTTGGGCAAGATCGCGGGCGTTGACGGCGCTGACGGTGTAAACGGCACAGACGGCGTGGGCATTACAAAGACCGAGATCAACACAGAAGGCAAATTGGTCGTAACCTACACAGACGGCAATGTGGAGACGCTTGGCGTTGTCGTAGGTGCACCCGGCAAGGACGGCGTGAACGGCACCGACGGTAAAGATGGTGCGAACGGCACCGACGGCACGGACGGCGCAGACGGTGTGGGCATTTCCAAGATGGAGATCAATACTGCCGGCGAACTGCTGATTACATACACCGACGGAAACTTTGCAAATCTTGGCAAGGTCGCCGGTATTGACGGTGTGAATGGTACGGATGGTATCAACGGTACGGACGGCATCGGCATTTTAAAGACGGAGATCAATGCCGACGGCGAGCTGGTCATCAGCTATTCCGACGGCAAAACTGCAAACCTTGGAAAGATCGTCGGTACAGACGGCAAGGACGGCGTGAACGGCACCAATGGCACCAATGGTGCTGACGGTATCAACGGTACCGATGGTGAAGACGGTGTTGGCATTACGGAGGCCAAGATCGTCGACGGCGAATTGATCCTTTATTTTTCCAATAATACAAGCATTAACCTTGGCAATATCAAGGGTGAAAACGGAAAAGATGGCGTGAACGGCACCGACGGTAAGGATGGTATCAATGGCACCGACGGTAAGGATGGTATCAATGGCACCGACGGAAAAGATGGCGTTGGCATTGAAACCGTCACCATTTCTCAGGCTTGCGATCTGTCAGTGAAGCTGACAAGCGGCACAGTTTTGGAGCTTGGGAATATTAAAGGCAAAGACGGTATCGGCATTGCCAAATCCACGATCAATGCAAGCGGTGAATTGGTGCTCACCTACACATCTGGTGAGGAAGTGAATGTGGGCAAGGTCGTCGGTACTGACGGTCAAAACGGTGAAAACGGTGCTGACGGCCGGGACGGCGTAGGCATTTCCAATGTTGCCGTTACCTCTGACGGAGAACTGAAGGTCACCTTGACCGATACGACTGTCCTGAATTTGGGCAATATTCGTGGCCCTCAGGGCGAAAAAGGCGATACTGGCGCAACCGGTCCTCAGGGTGAAAAGGGCGATGCCGGCGCAACCGGTCCTCAGGGTCCTGCCGGTACAAACGGCAAGGACGGCACCAACGGCGTTGATGGCAAGGATGGCGTGAACGGCATCGACGGCGTGGGCGTATCCAATGCCTATGTCAACAGTGAACTGCACCTGATCATCGTTTTGACGGATGGCACACAGATCGATGCCGGTTATGTGGGCGTTTCCACCGGCGGCAACACAGACCCCAATCCGGAGCCTGAGACACCTGTTACCTATACGGTCACATTTAAGGATTGGGACGGCACAGTGCTGAAAACCGAAACCGTAGAATCCGGCAAGTCCGCAACCGCCCCCACCGATCCCACAAGAAACGGCTACATCTTCACTGGTTGGGATAAGACTTTTGATAATGTGACCTCCGACCTGACCGTAACAGCAAAATACGAGCAGAGATCTTCAACTGCATATACAGTCGTGTTTACTGATTATGACGGTACAACACTTGCAACGGAAACAGTTGATTCCGGTGCAGATGCAACACCGCCATCGAATCCGTCAAAGAGTGGCGCAACCTTCTTGGGATGGACTGGCAATTACGCAAATG
>CAYWVC010000098.1:0-3785 GCA_964461635.1 uncultured Lachnospiraceae bacterium | reverse complement strand
AAACTTACCGATGGATTAAGGGTGAAGCCCACCAAAAGGCTTGATCCAAACTTACTGACGGGTTAACGGGTGAAGTTTGCTTGGATTTTCTCTGAGTCATTTGCCGCTGGTCCTTCGGTTAAATATATGCGCGGGGTTGCGAAAAAAGAATTAATATGGTATAATTCAAATATTCCCAAACGGTTACGGAGGGGTGTATATGAAAGGGCACTTGAAAATATATATTTTAGCCGTTGCGGCGGTGCTTGCCGCGCTGATATTATCGTCCTGCGCGACGGGCCCGGTCGATCCCGACACGGTGCGCGCGGAGCTGACCTCGGACGATCGGGTGAGCGTTGCCGTTTGCCCGCAAAGTGAGCTGCTTGAAAAATACCGCGCGAGCTCGGAGCTCTACCTGTTCGTTCTCGGGCAGGGACAGAGCCTTGACGAGGCGAACTACGTCGGCGGGCTGACCTTTGCGGCGAAAAAGAAGGCCGCCGAGCGGGTGGACTTTGAGCTCCCGCTGACCGAGGGCGGTACGAGCAGGCTTTACAGCCGTTTTGTGGCGGCGTTTTTCGACACGGCGACCAACCGCTTCGTCGAGGCGACGACCTTGCCGGCTTATATTTCGAACCCCGAGAGGCTCGGGGCGGAGAACTCTCCCGACCTCGGGAAGCAGAGCTCTGTCAAGGGCATTGAGCCCTACGACGACGCCGACGCGCTGGCGCTCGGCGTTTCGCACGCGCTGATTGAGGTAAAGCTTGACGACTATCTGCTCGGCACGGGCAGTGCGGAGGCTGTGAGCTACGTATTCCGCGGCAGGACCTACTTCGTTTCGCCGACGGCGATCGAGGCGCTTGACAAGCGCGTTAAGCTCCTGTCGGACGGTGGGGTGAGAGTCTACCTTCGTTTTACGCTCGGGCGCTCGGCATCGGAGCTCCCGACGGGGCTGACCTCGCTTGCCTGCATCGGCTCCGAGCCGGGGGCGAACGGCTACGCGATAAATTTCGCCTCGCCGGAGGGGGCGGCGTGCGCGACCGGGTTCTTTGAGTTTATGGCGGGCAGGTACACCGACCCGTCGCGTGAGCACGGCTTTTGCGCCGACTTCATCGCCGGCTACGGTGCGAACTCCCCGAGCATCAACGCCGATTGCGGCGAGCTCGCCGACGCCTGTTTTGACAACTATTTTGCGTTCGTCCGTGCGCTCGGCACCGCTCTGAGCTCAAAATGCGCAAGCGGCAGGGTCTACGTTGCGGTCGATCACCGCCTTCGTACCTCGGCGGGCGGGAGCGCGGATATGACGGCGGAGAGCTTTATCAGAGCCATTGCCGCGCGCAGTGCCGCCACCGGGGACTTTGCCTGGGGCGTTGCGGCGGGGATGCGCTCAACGGCGGTCGATTCCGACCGTGTGTGGTACGACAATTCAAACGGGGGCAAGACCCTTACCCCCGCGAATATTTCGGCGCTGACCGACGGAGTGATGGCGGAGTCCGCCGTGCTCTTCGGCGGAGAGCGGCGCAGGACGCTGATCGACGGCTTTTCGGTTGCGCTCTCGGGCGACGCCGACGTTGCGGCTGACGAGCTCAATCAAGCCGCGTCCTACGCTTACACCTACTATTGCGCACTGAGGACCGACGCGATCAGTGCCCTTATCTACTCGTCGCACGTCGATTCGGGCAATGCCGACGACGGGATCTGGCGCACCGACGAGGCGGGGAACGTGACGGGGGCTCGCGGCAAGCTCTACCGTATGATGAGGTATATTGACACCGATTATCCGATAAACGATCTGCTCGGCGGGGCGATCGAGAGCGCGAAGTGGGACAGCCTTTACGACGCCTGCCGCGAGCGTGCGGCGGCGAACCGCCTGACGGTGAGTACCGTTTCCGGTTTCGATACGAAGGAAGCCGATTCCACCGTGCTTGCCTCTGTCAACGCGCACTACGATGCCGAGACGCTGTACGACCTTGTCGCGGCGACCGATGACCTCGGATTTTACGTTGTGGGCGGGCAATCGTTTTCTTCGCTTGCCTCGGGCTTTTGCGCCTCGGTAAGGCAGAACGGTGTCGAGCAACGGGTGCTTGTGCGCCACGATGCGCTTGATGCCACGACCGTTTCGCGCGACAAGCTGATATTGCACTTCAGCCTCTCGTCCCCGGCGAGGCTTACGTTGACGCTTGAGCAGGACGACGGCGAGGGCGGAAGGCTTATCTATGAGAGCTCGGTGGACGCGCTGGTGGGTGAGCACGCGGCGGTATTCGACCTTTCGGACTACCGCGATGCGGGCACGGGCAAGGGTGACGTGCGAATGAGCCTTTCGGTTGAACCGAGCGGTGAGAGCTCCGAATGCGAGTTCAAGCTCCTTCATATTCTGTCGGCGAAGGCGTACAGCAACACCTTGATCATCGTATTGCTCGTGCTGCTCGGCACAGCGGCACTGATTGCCGTCGGCGCGATCTTCGTTTCTTGGTTCAGGAAAAATTACGAGATCCGGATCGAGGGCGGGCGCAAAAGAAAAAAGAGCTCCCGCGACGGTGACGACGACGGCGATATGAAGCTCAGATAAGGGGGAAAAATGTCCTTTAATATAGGTAATACGCACCTTGAGCACGGCTTGATGCTTGCGCCGATGGCGGGCTTTTCCGACCGATTCTTCCGTCGGATCTGCGCCGAATGCGGGGCGGAATATACCGTGACCGAGATGGTGTCGGCGAAGGCGCTCTGTTACGAGGCGCGTTCGCGCTCGGGAGCTCCGCACAAGAGCGCCGACCTTGCGTTTATAGAGCCCGACGCTCCCCCGACCGCGCTCCAGCTCTTCGGCGGGGAGCCCGAGTTTATGGGTGAGGCGGCGGCGATGGTCTCGGGGCTTACCTACCGCGGAGCCGCCGGCGTGCCCCCGGTTGCGATAGATATTAATATGGGCTGTCCGGTCAGAAAGGTGACGGGAAACGGGGAGGGCTCGGCTCTCCTTCGCGATCCCGACCGTGCCGTTGCCGTCGTGCGTGAGGCGGTGAGGCGCTCAAGTCTGCCGATTACGGTAAAGCTCCGCGCGGGCTGGGACAGCGAGCATATAAACGCGCCCGAGCTCGCCCGGGAGCTTGAGAGTGTCGGAGCGGCGGCGATCTGCATACACGCGCGGACGAGGCAACAGTTTTACACTCCGGGTATAGATCTTGACGTGATCGCGCGGGTCAAGCGCGCCGTCGGCGTGCCCGTGATAGGGAACGGGGATATCGCGTCGGCGGGCGATGCGATCCGTATGATGGAGGTCACGGGGTGCGACGGCGTTATGATCGCGCGCGGCGCTCTCGGGGATCCTTGGATCTTCGCCGAGCTCTCCGCCGCGCTGAAGGGCAAGCCCTACGACCCGCCGTCGGGCAGGGAGCGCGTCGAGACGGCAATCCGACACGCCGATGCCCTCGTTACCGGCAGGGGGAATCGCGGCGTCGCCGAGGCGCGCGGCAGGATCGCCCTCTATACGAAGGGCTTTCGCGGAGCCGCCGCCGCCCGCGCCGCCATTAACTCCGCTACAACGCTTGACGAGATCTCCGCAATACTGTATTCGCTCGTCGATGAGGTTGAATAAAAGCAGAATACGAAAGACGTGGGGGCTTGTTTAAAAGAATACGAAAGCGTGGGGAAACCTTCTTAGAAGAAGGTTTCCCCACACCCCTTCGAAGAATTTAAACAATTTTTTGCTAAGGGTGAAGCTCATCGCGCCGCTTGGTCGTTGTCGCCAACTCCCCACGCGGGCAGGCAAGCCTGCACCCAACTTTCGCGGTTTATCCGCTGAAATCGTTCATCAT
>CAYWVC010000097.1:0-3787 GCA_964461635.1 uncultured Lachnospiraceae bacterium | reverse complement strand
AAGCGCTATTTCTTTTGCTCTTTTGAGTTTCATAATAACCTAACCCTCCTTATTTACTGATTTCGCCTGCATATTTAGCGCAAAGACTGATAATTCTGTAGATAGCGTCGCTTGTTCCCGTTACACCTGTTACTTTTTGGTACTCAATAGTATCGTTGATATCTACGTTTTTGTAGAATTCGTCGAATTTACTATTGTAATACGTATGTCCGCCGACGGAAACGACTTTCCAGTTGACGATTTTATTAGGTTCTTTGGTCGTCGCATCCGCAGAGATAACTACCATAAGAGTAAGTGTTTTGGGCGAATAATTTTTATAAGTACCCGGGTCGCAGTTTGCCATAATAGCCATAGCACCGCTGTTGCTACGATAAACGTTGGTAATACGAGTTGTACCGTCTTCACTTTCATAATAATTATCCTTCAAGGCATCCACAACGTCACAAGTAAAGCCTTCGATACCGAGTTGTTGAACTTGGCTTTCGATATGCGATAAACCACGTACCTTTGCAAGAGTTTCGTCTGAAATACCATCCGTCTTTATTTTGATTGCATCGTCACTGTTTAGACGGTCGTCGTGAAGCATATTGCTCTTGATTGCTACAATTTGATGTCCGTCGTCGGCATTGCCAAACACGTATACATCGTATTGTCCGCCATCTTGAGTCGCAGTGAAGTAGAAATCGTAGCCGAGTGCAGATTGATAGTTTTCGTCCGTTACGGTAACGTAGTCGTAGTCATCGCCCATTTGAGCAATAACGGCGTCACGAGCTTCGCTTTCCGGAGTGGAAACAAGTTTAAGTCCTGCAACGCAGTAGTTAACGGCTGTTTTGATGCAATTTAATATTGCGTTGCCTGTGTAGGTTGTTCCGCCGAGTTTGTAGTCGGCACCGAAAGTAAACGTTGCAACGTCTTGGATATTTTTGTTCACGTACGCACTGTTAAGTTCGCTTTGAGTAACTTTGCCTATCCAAGATTGTCCTGCATTGCCGGTAATGGCAACGCCTTTGATTGTAACGTTGGGGGTAGTTCCGCCAACGGCAACGTACATTGTTACAGTACCGCTGTTAAAACCGCCTTGACCCGTTGCTTCAATAACGTAAGTGCCATCCTTAGAACGATACACCTTAGATACGCTACCTGCACCTGCCAAATCCTTGGCACTTGAAATGGGCGTTTCGGCAACTGACGTATCACGCTCGAATTTGGGATAAACCTTTTGGATTGCACGATTAAATTTTGTTTCGTCGTCGATATACAAAAGGTCGTTGCAAAGTGCCAACAAAACACCGCACACGATACAAATTGCAAGCAAAACGCTGATAATTTTTACGGAAGTTACAAATTTGTTTGAATTTTCACTCATATTATTGAACCTCCTTTTGTTGTTTGCGCCAACCGAACGGACGGTTTACAACAAAGTTATCAATCAACGGAACGACAAGGTTGCCAAGCAAAATTGCAAAGGATACTGCTTCCGCTTGGATTGCGTTACGCAAAATTGCAGTGATTACACCTAAAAATACATAGTAGATATATTTGCCGAGTTTGGTGATTGGCGACGTTACGTAGTCGGTAGCCATAAATATTGCACCGAGCATCAAACCACCACTTAAAATAGATGGTAAAAATTTGTCGATAGCAATAACAAAATGCGTACCTGTTGCAACGCTAATAATCACTGTTGTGATACCTGTAACAAGCATGTACACAAGTGGCCAACGGAAGTTGATAACACCGCGAAGTACCAGATACACACCGCCGATAAGCAATGCGATTTTACTGATTTCACCAATACAACCGCTAATATCTTTGCCAAGGAACAAATTCCAAAGGTCGATACCGTTTGCGTTGTTAAACACGTATTTATGCAACGGGGTTGCGCCGGTAGTTGCCGTACCGTCGGTACCTGTGCTTGCACTTAGACCTGCACCGAAAGAAATGTACACAAAGATACGTCCTACGATTGCGGGGTTAACAATATTTTTACCTGTACCGCCGAATATCATTTTTACAAGTACAATAGCAAACACACTTGCAAGCACCGCCACGTACCATTGAGAATCTTGGTACAAATTCATACCGATTAGCATACCCGTTACAACGGACGAGTAGTCAAAATCCGCCAATACCTTTTGGAAAGGCACTTTGGCAACAAGTTTGTAAACGAACTCTGCCGCCACTGCGGAAAGAACTGAAATTACCATTAGAATTGCCGAGTGAATTGCATATTGAGGATTTTGTAATGCCAAGAAAATGCAACCCACTATCGTTGCAGGCAACAAAGCGATACAAACGTCAATCATTATACGCTTTGTAGTGGCATTATCGCGAATTTGAGGAGAACCGGAATTTACGTACTTCATATTACTTTGTCTCCTTTGATTTTAATTTTGTAAGTCTTACGCTTTGGACGATAGGACGTTTTGCCGGGCAAACGTATGCGCAAGTTCCGCATTCGAAACAATCCAACGCACCGTACTTTACGGCATTTTGCCAATCGTTTACAGTTGCGTAGAAGTCAATCATAAGCGGTGTTAAGTGCATAGGGCACGCATCGACACAACGTCCGCAACGAATACATGCCGTAGGCAACATAGTGCTTGCTTCAGCACTTGTCAACGCCAAAAATCCGTTGTCCGTTTTGGTTGTGGTAACGTTTGTATCAGCAAGCGTTACACCCATCATAGGTCCGCCCATAACGATTTTTACCGTGTCATCGCTAACGTTATCGCACATTTCCAAAATGGAAACAAGTGGCGTACCGATACGAACTTCGACATTTTGCGGACGACCAAGTCCACCGCCTGACAATGTCATAACACGTTTGTAAAGCGGGGTTCCATTTACAACTGCATCGTACACGGCATAAGCCGTTGCAACGTTGTTTACAATGCAACCAACGTTGGTAGGCAAACCGCCCGTTGGTACTTTACGTTTTGTGCAAGCATAAACAAGCATTTTTTCCGCGCCTTGGGGATACTTTGTTTTGAGTTTTACAACTACTATATCTCCGGGGCAAACGGGACCGTTTTCGTCCACAACGCCGTCCAAAGCAAGCAATTTTGCATACGCTTCCACTTTGTTATCTTCGATACCGATATAAACGTGTTGAACGTTGCAAGCGGTTGCAAGCAAACGCACGCCGTACACAAATTCTTTTGTGCGTTCGATAACCAAACGATCGTCGCAAGTAAGGTAAGGTTCGCACTCAACAGCATTGATAATCAACGTGTCTGCTTGATTTTGAATTTTTACCGCGGTGGGGAATCCTGCACCACCCATACCAACGATACCGGCATCGGCAATACGCTGAATAATTTGCTCCTTTGTGGGATTTGTTAGTGGCTCAAGTTTTTGCACGTCTTGTTCTCCGTTAGACTTGATATGAACAAAATCGGCAACCGTTCCTTGAGCAGTTTTACGTTTTACCACTTCTACAATCGTTCCGCACACGGGAGAATGCACGTTGGCAGAAATTTCGCCGTCGGCTTTGGCAATAAGTTGACCTTTGCAAACGGTTGAACCGATTTCCACGCACAAAGTGGCGGGTTTTCCTACGTGTTGCGCAAGAGAAACGTAGTAGTCGGGTACGATGGGCATCTGTTCGATAGCAAGATTTTGCGTAAAGCATTTGTTATCGGGGATACGATGACCACCCTTAAATGTCTTCATAAGGAAAAATACCTCCGTTACATATTTGAAAACATAGTTTCCTAATTTAGTATTTTACCACACCTTGCATAATTTTGCAAGAAAGAAAGGGACGTTTTACAGCGGTGATATA
>CAYWVC010000096.1:1955-3857 GCA_964461635.1 uncultured Lachnospiraceae bacterium | reverse complement strand
TCTTTTGGTGCCACAGGCGCAAAAGAAAAAGCTAACAAAAAGAAAACGCCGAAGGGGGCTTTCGCCGCCTGCGGGCGGCGAGGAGGGCTCCGCGCCCTCCACCGCGCCGCCTTTTAAAAAAGGCGGGCGAAAACTTACTGACGGGCTAAGGGTGAAGCTCACTGAAAAAAGTGTTAGCCTTAACAAAAGCAATCGTTTCGGGTGATGATGAACGATTTCAGCGGATAAACCGCGAAAGTTGGGTGCAGGCTTGCCTGCCGCGTGGGGAGTTGGTGACCACGACCAAGCGGCGCGGTATGCCTCACCTTTAAGCAAAAGGGTTCAAATTCTTTGAAAGGGGTTCGGGGGAAACTTTCTTCTAAGAAAGTTTCCCCTGAGCTTTCGTCTCGTCCTCCGTCGTTCCCCCACGCTCTCGTCATCCCCCGCGCTTTCGTATTATTTTAAGAAGCTTCCCCCGAGCATTCGCGTTATTGACTTTTATTTGACTTGATGTTATAATGAAGAATAAAAAGCTTAAACCGCGAAGCGGGGGGCTATTTGAAAGGATCGAACACATATGATAAACGGACAAAAGATCTCATATTCCGGCATACAGCCGTCGGGAAATCTGACCCTCGGCAACTATTTCGGGGCACTCAAGAACTTTTCCGAATACGTCGGTGACTACAAGTGCTTCTACTGCATAGTTGACGAGCACGCGATCACGGTAAGGCAGGTGCCCGCCGAGCTGCGCCGCCACACCTACGAGATGATGGCGCTCTACCTTGCCTGCGGGCTCGATCCCGAGCGCGCGACGCTCTACGTTCAGTCGCAGGTCCCCGCGCACGCCGAGATGGCGTGGATCCTCAATTGCTTCACGATGTTCGGCGAGCTGTCGCGAATGACCCAATTCAAGGACAAATCCGCCCGTCACGCCGACAACATCAACGCCGGGCTCTTCACCTACCCGTCGCTGATGGCTGCCGATATCCTGCTCTACCAGACCGACGTTGTCCCCGTCGGCATAGATCAGAAGCAGCACGTTGAGCTCACCCGCGACATTGCCGAGCGCTTTAACCAGCTATATCCCGACACCTTCACGGTCCCCGAGCCCGTCATAAAGCAAACGGGAATGAAGATTATGTCGCTTGCCGACCCGACGAAGAAAATGAGCAAGTCCGACGAGAACGAGAACGCGACGGTCAGGATCCTTGATGACCGCGATACGGTAATCAGAAAGTTCAAGCGCGCCGTCACCGACTCGGGCTCCGAGATCCGCGCGGCGGAGGACAAGCCGGGTGTCACCAACCTTATTTCGATATACTCCTGCTGCACGGGCAAGAGCACGGACGAGATAGAGCGTGAATTTGATGGCAAGGGCTACGGCGAATTCAAGCTTGCCGTAGGCGAAGCCTGCGCCGACCTGCTCGCCCCCGTGCAGGTTGAATTTGCCCGTCTGATGAAGGACAAGGCGTACCTTGAGCAGACGATGAAGAAGGGCGCGTCGGAGGCGTCTTACTACGCGCAAAAGACCCTTTACAAGGTTCGCCGCAAGCTCGGCTTCGTTCAGCTTTGACGTATGAGAAGAATGAAGACAAGGTATATCGCCGCAATTCTTGCGTGCCTGATGATCGTTACCTGCGCAACGGCGTGTGACCTCGGATCCTCCGATGACGTTACCACAGCCGCTCCGACCGACGAGCTTACTGTCGCTCCGACCGACGAGCCCACAAAAGCACCGACCGAGGCTCCTACGGACCTGCCTACCGATACTCCCGCGGGCGCACCCACGGACAGTATTACCGATGCTCCCACCGCCGAGCCGACCGGCTCCGTGACCTCGGACAGCGGCAGCACTGTCGATCCGTCCGTTCCGACCGTCAATTTCAAGTTCACGTCAACGCAGGTCGTGCAGAGCAGCTC
>CAYWVC010000096.1:0-1855 GCA_964461635.1 uncultured Lachnospiraceae bacterium | reverse complement strand
CCGTTCCGACCGTCAATTTCAAGTTCACGTCAACGCAGGTCGTGCAGAGCAGCTCTTATTCATCGTTCTCAAGCTTCACGAAGTTCGCCTCGCCGACCTATCGCATCCCCGCGCTTGCCGAGGGGATGATCCCGCAGGGGATGGATATCTGGGCTGACGGGGGTCTGCTCCTCATCTCGGGCTATTTTGCGAGCACGGCGGTCAGTCCTTGCTCGGTACTGCTTGCCGTGGACCTCTCAACCGGAAATTACGTCGGCGAGTATTATCTTAAGAACGTGAACGGTACCAACCACACCGGTCACGCGGGCGGCGTGGCGGTCACCGAAAAGAATATTTATATCTCCGAGAGCTCGACCCTCCTCCGCATTCCGCTGTCAAGCCTTAAAGCCGCGGGAGCTCAGGGCGACCTGACTATTGCGGAGACTATAAAGGTCCCGGTAAGGGCATCCTTCTGCAATTGCTCGGGCGGATACCTGTGGGTCGGGGACTTCTACTACGGCACAAGCTATCCCACCGACGAATACCGCCATATGACCAACAATGACGGGAACACCTACTACGCGTGGAGCGTGGGCTTTAAGCTCGATGCATCGAACGAAAACGACCTTGCGATCGGGACTCCGGATCCGTCGCTCCCCTACGCCACCCCCGACGTTATCCTCTCGATAGATCAGAAGATTCAGGGCTTTGCCGTGGTGTCGGAGGATTGGATCGCCCTCAGCCAATCGTACGGGCGCAAGAACAATTCGAAGATATACCTTTACAGGAACGTTCTCGGCACGGCACCGCATACGACCGTGACCCTGAACGGCAAAAGCATTCCGCTCTGGTTCCTTGATTCAAAGGTGACGCGAAAGAGCTACACCGCCCCGCCGATGTCGGAGGGTCTTGCCGCCAAGGACGGCAAGCTCTATATCCTCTTTGAGTCGGGCGCGGACAAATACCGCAACGACGGCGGCAAATACCCGACCGATATGGTATGGGTGCTTGATCCCTGACCGCCGACCGCAAAAGAAAGGCAAAGTAAAAAAGATGAAAATAGCGATAATAACCGGTGCCTCGTCGGGAATGGGACGCGAATTCGTCCTTCAGCTCGACCGTGACGAGAGTTTTGACGAGCTCTGGGTCATCGCCCGCCGCCGCGAAAGGCTGGAGGCTCTCGCCTCCGAGACCCGCGCGAGGGTGCGCGCGATCCCGCTTGATCTGACCCAACCCGACAGCTTTAACGCCTACCGTAACCTGTTGGAGGCGGAAAAACCGCAGGTCGCCGTGCTCGTCAACGCGGGCGGCTTCGGGAGATTCGGTGCCTTCACCGATATCTCGCTGGAGGATCAGCTTGAGATGATCGATCTGAACGATAAGGCGCTCGTCTCTATGACCTACATCACCCTGCCATATATGAGCGCGGGGAGCCGTATCTACGAGGTCGGCTCGCTCTCGGCGTTTCAGCCCGTGCCCTACATCGGGGTCTACGGCGCGTCGAAGGCGTTCGTGCTCAGCTTCTCCCGCGCCGTCGGAAAGGAGCTCCGCGCCTCGGGCGTGCGCGTGATGGCGGTCTGCCCCGGTTGGGTAAAGACCGATTTCTTCAACCGCGCCAAAACCGATGACACGATAACCTACTATAATAAGTTCTTTACCGCCGAGCAGGTCGTCAGCCGCGCCCTGCGCGATATGAAAAAAGGCAAGGACGTCTCGGTCTGCGGTGCCTCAATACGCGGACAGGTCCTCTTGACTAAGCTCCTCCCGCATCGCCTCGTTATGCGGATCTGGTGTAAACAGCAGAAAAAATAATACGAGAGATAATACGAAAGATAATACGAAAGCGTGGGGGAACCTTCTTAAAAGAAGGTTCCCC
>CAYWVC010000095.1:0-3932 GCA_964461635.1 uncultured Lachnospiraceae bacterium | reverse complement strand
AAAAGCCCTTTACAGAACGGGGTGAATGTGGTATAATCATCTATGTATGACGCCGGCACGGGTTGCGGGATCACGCCGCGATGCGGTAGTTCACCCGCCGTAGTCTGAGCCGCCGCCAAATATTTAAATAGGAAAGGTGAAAAATCATGACCGCACAAGAAAAACAGGCAATTATCAGCAAGTATGCCACCCACGAGGGTGACACCGGCTCCCCCGAGGTTCAGATCGCGCTGCTTACCTACCGCATCAACAACCTCACCGAGCATCTCAAGGTCAACCACAAGGATCACCACAGCCGTCGCGGACTGCTGAAGATGGTCGGTCACAGAAGAAACCTGCTCGGCTACCTGATGAAGGTCGATATCGAGCGTTACCGCGCCATCATCGAGAAGCTCAACATCAGAAAGTAATTGCTTGGGGGCGAATAGCGGTCTCGCTTTTCGCTCCCTCTCCTTACCTTTAAGGAGCAAAACCGATTCATCCGCTCCCGCGTGGATTAGCAGTTAATCGTGTGCCCGACCGCGACCTTTCGGACATTCGATTAAGTGCTAAACTCCGTGGGGCGTGCTGAAAATAAATTTTTTTGGAGAAGAAAAATGTTCGAAAATTTCAAAACGTATCATTACACCTTCGCCGGCAGACCTCTGGTCATCGAGACCGGAAAGATGGCTCAGCTTGCCAATGCATCCTGCCTTGTCCGCTACGGCGACACGGCGGTGCTTTGCTGCGCGACGGCATCCGCCAAGCCCCGCGAGGGCATCGACTTCCTCCCCCTGTCGGTCGACTTTGAGGAGAGAATGTACGCCGCGGGCAAGATCCCGGGCGGCTACTTCCGCCGTGAGGGTAAGCCCACCGAGAAGGCGATCCTCACCGCCCGCGTGATCGACAGACCCGTTCGTCCCCTCTTCCCGAAGGATCTGCGCAACGACGTTGCCCTGACCCTTACCGTTATGTCGGTCGATCAGGACTGCTCGCCCGAGATCTCGGCTATGATCGGTGCCTCGGTCGCGCTCTCCATCTCCGATATTCCGTGGAACGGACCGATCGGCGGCGTATTTATGGGCCTTTGCGACGGGGAGCTCGTCGTGAACCCGACCGCCGCGCAGAGAGAGGTCTCCTCGCTTGAGCTGACCGTCGCCGCGACCAAGGAAAAGGTCGTTATGATCGAGGCGGGCGCGAAGGAAGTCGACGACGAGACGATGTTCAACGCCATTATGAAGGCGCACGAGGAGATCAAGGACCTTCTCGGCTTCATCGACGGCATCGTTGACGAGATCGGCAAGCCCAAGTTCGAATACCCCTCCGGCGAGCTTGATCACGATATGTTCGACAAGGTCTTTGCCTTCTGTGAGAAGGACCTTATGTTCGCTATGGATACCGACGACAAGAACGTGCGCGACGCGCGCGTCCTCCCCATCACCGATGCGATAGTCGAGAAGTTCTCCGAGGAGTATCCCGATATCGAGGTGATTATGCCCGAGCTTATGTACAAGCTCCAGAAGAAGATCGTTCGCCGCTGGCTGATCGAGGATCACAAGCGCGTCGACGGCAGACAGATCGACGAGATCAGACCCCTCGCCGCCGAGGTGGGCCTCCTGCCCCGCGTTCACGGCTCGGGTATGTTCACCCGCGGTCAGACGCAAGTCCTCACCTGTGCCACCCTCGGTACTATGAAGGAGGCTCAGGAGCTTGACGGCATCGACAACGAGGACACCAAGCGCTATATGCACCACTACAATATGCCCGGCTATTCGGTCGGCGAGGCAAAGTCGACCCGCAGCCCCGGCAGACGTGAGATCGGTCACGGCGCACTTGCCGAGCGCGCCCTGCTCCCCGTTATCCCGCCCGAGAGCGAGTTCCCCTACGCCATCAGATTGGTGTCGGAGGTCATCTCCTCCAACGGTTCGACCTCGCAGGCATCGGTCTGCGGCTCTACCCTTGCCCTTATGGACGCGGGCGTGCCGATCAAGGCTCCCGTTGCGGGTATCTCCTGCGGACTTATCACGCGCGATGACGGAAGCTTTATGACTATGGTCGATATTCAGGGTGTCGAGGACTTCTACGGCGATATGGACTTTAAGGTCGCGGGTACTCATAAGGGTATCACGGCGATCCAGATGGACCTCAAGATCGACGGACTCACCCCCGAGATCATCAAGGAGGCTCTGCAAAAGACCCACGCCGCCCGCGATCACATCATCGACGACGTTATCTTGAAGGCGATCCCCGCCCCGCGCGAGGACGTTTCCGAGTGGGCACCCAAGATGCTTATTATGCATATCAAGACCGAGAAGATCCGTGAGGTCATCGGTAAGGGCGGCGAGGTCATTCAGAAGATCTGCGCCGATACCAATGCAAAGATAGATATCGAGGAGGACGGCTCCATCTACATCGCCGCCGTCAACCGTGACGATGCCTACGCAGCCAAGGCGCGCATAGATGCCATCGTATTCGAGCCTGTCGTTGGCGCGATCTACACCGGAAAGGTCACGAATATCAAGGAATTCGGCTGCTTCGTCGAGTACGCCCCCGGCCGTGAGGGTATGGTCCACATCTCCCGCGTGACCGATCACCGCATCGATAAGGTCGAGGACGTCCTTCAGATCGGCGATACCGTGAACGTGAAGTACATCGGACTTGATTCGAAGGGCAGAATGGACTTCTCCATCCGCGATGCTATGCCCGGTGCCGCGGACAAGCCGGTCGAGGAGAAAAAGCCCCGCCGCCGCTTTGACCGCGACAGAAAAGATAAAAAGGAAGATAAATAAAAGGAGCCCGGGCGCTGACCCGCGCATCCCGAACGCTTAAGGAGGAACGATATGAAAGAAAACAATGGGACCCATACCTTTGATACGGGCTCGGATAATACACCGGAGAACGGCAAGAAATCTCCCGCTCCGCTCAAAAAGTACCTTCTTTACGCGATCCTTGCGGTCGCGGCGATCATCGTGATATTGCTCGGCGCGACGGTCATAACCGAGATCGTTCAGTCGGTGAAGGATTCAAAGCTCCCCGACGACGGCAACGGTGACGGCAAGGTCGAAATGGTCAACGGCGATATCAAATTCGAATCGTCCGCTCTCACCTCCGCCGAGGTCAAAAAGGGCGACCTGCTGATAATCAACAAGACGTACAATATCGACCCGACCGTGAAGGCGGCGATCGCCGCCGCCGCGCAGAACGCTTACCTGACCTCCGGGGGCTCAACGTATTACAAGTTTGAGCGCACCGACGATAAGGTCAAGCTCTCGCCGGAGATAATTACCGCTTTTAAGAGCCTTGCCGAGGGGCTCAGCACCGATACGCAGTGTAACGACCTTCTCTTCTGCTACGGTATCCTTGATCCCAAGGAGAAAACGCTTGAGTATGATTATTCGCATCAGCTCGGTACCGTTATCGACGTAAAGCTCTCAACCTCGGGTCAGACCAAAACGATTCAGAACAATAAGACCGTCGAGGAGTGGCTGAACACAAAGGCGTGTAACTATGGCTTCGTCGTTGAGTACGCACCCACTATCTACGACGATAATACGCACGTGGGTCACGGGTCGGATGAGGCAATCCCCTCTACCCAGATCCGTTACGTCGGCGTCCCGCACGCAACCTATATGCAGGTCAATTCGCTGACCTTCGATGCCTATATGTCCAAGCTGAAGGCGGAGACCTCCGCCGCGAAGCCGCTGACATTCAAGGCGGGCAACAGCTCTTACGCCGTTTATTACGTTCCCGCCTCAGGGGAGAGCTTTGAGGCTCAGCTCCCGACCAATTATAATTACTCCCTGTCCGGCAATAACGTCGACGGCGTTATCGTCACCGTCGAGCTGTCGGTCGCGAAGTAATAACATCAGCGGGGTTCTGTTAAAAAGAATACGAACATTCGGGGGAAACTTTCTTAAAAGAAAGTTTCCCCCGAACCCCTTTCAAAGAATTTT
>CAYWVC010000094.1:0-3996 GCA_964461635.1 uncultured Lachnospiraceae bacterium | reverse complement strand
ACCGTTCCTGCCTACTTCACCGACGCTCAGCGTCAGGCAACGAAGGACGCGGGCAAGATCGCCGGTCTTGAGGTAAAGCGTATCATCAACGAGCCGACTGCGGCGGCACTCGCCTACGGCATTGATAAGGATGCAAAATCGCAGAAGATTATGGTATTCGACCTCGGCGGCGGAACCTTCGACGTTTCCCTGCTGGAGATCTCCGACGGTGTATTTGAGGTCCTTGCGACCGCGGGTAACAACCGTCTCGGCGGCGACGACTTCGACCAGAGGATCATAGATTGGATGGCAGATTCCTTCCAGAAGGAGCACGGCATCGACCTCCGCAAGGATAAGATGGTGCTTCAGAGACTGAAGGACGCGGCGGAGAAAGCCAAGATCGAGCTCTCCGGTATGTCGCAGTCCGATATCAACCTCCCGTTCATCACCGCTACCTCCGAAGGACCGCTTCACTTTGAGGCTACCCTTACGAGAGCGAAATTCGATGAGCTGACCGCAGACCTCGTCGATAAAACGATGGGACCGACGAAGCAGGTCCTCAAGGACTCCGGTCTCAGCGCGTCGCAGGTAGACAAGGTACTTCTTGTCGGCGGCTCCACCAGAATCCCCGCAGTGCAGGCTGCCGTTCAGAAGTTTATGGGCAAGGAGCCCTTCAAGGGTATCAACCCCGACGAGTGTGTCGCTATCGGTGCGGCAATACAGGGCGGCGTTCTCGGCGGCGACGTCAAGGATCTGCTCCTGCTTGACGTAACTCCCCTGTCGCTCGGTCTGGAGACTCTCGGCGGCGTATTTACGAAGATAATCGACAGAAATACCACGATCCCGGTAAAGAAGAGCCAAGTCTTCTCTACCGCCGCAGACGGTCAGACGTCGGTCGAGATCCACATCCTTCAGGGTGAGCGTGAGATGGCGGCGTACAACACGACGCTCGGTCGCTTCAATCTTGACGGCATTCCGGCGGCTCCCCGCGGCGTACCGCAGATCGAGGTCACCTTTGACATCGATGCCAACGGTATAGTCAACGTCTCCGCCAAGGATAAGGGCACGGGACGCGAACAGCATATCACCATCACGAGCTCCACGAATATGAGCCAGGAGGACATCGACCGCGCCGTTAAGGACGCCGAGAAGTTCGCCGAGGAGGATAAGAAGCAGAAGGAATCCGTCGACACGAAGAACCGCGCCGACTCGCTGATATTCCAGAGCGAGAAAACGCTCAACGAGATAGGCGACAAGCTCCCTGACAGCGACAAGGAAGACGTGAAGGCTGCGCTTGAAAAGCTGAAGGAAACCGTTAAGGGCAACGATACGGAAGCAATAAAGGCAGATACCGAAGCGCTTGAGAAAGCCTTCTACGCACTCTCCGAAAAGCTCTACAAGCAGTCGGGCGCGGCAGAACAGCCTAACGGCGGGGATCAGCAGACCGGCGGAAACGACGGCGGCGAAACCTATTACAACGCCGATTACGAGGATAAAACCGACAACAAATAAACACAAAAAGCTCGGGGGGAAGGTCGTGCACCGACCGATCTCCCCCGAGCTTTGACCGGCGGTAGGGTCTGCCGCCGTTTTGACGTTACAGAGATAAAGCTCAAACGCACATCGCTCCGGAGAAGGAAGGTCACATTATGGCAGATAAACGAGATTACTACGAGGTACTTGGCGTACAGAAAAACGCCTCCGACGACGAGCTTAAGCGCGCTTACAGAACGCTCGCCAAAAAATACCACCCCGATATGAACCCCAACGATAAGGAGGCGGAAGCCCGTTTCAAGGAGGTCAACGAGGCGTACGCGATCCTGTCGGATCCCGAAAAGCGCGCCGCGTACGACAATTACGGGCACAGCGCCTTTGACGGCACGGGCAACGCCGCCGGCGGCTACGATATGTCCGGCTTTGACTTCGGCGATATCGGTGATATCTTCAGCAGCTTTTTCGGCGGCGGAGGCAGAAGCACCTCTCGTCGGAACGCGGCTGTTCGCGGCGACGATATCGGGCTTCGTGTCGACTTGACCTTTGAGGAGGCTTTCTTCGGTGTCAAGAAGGATATAAGCTACAACCGCATACAGAAGTGCTCCGATTGCGGCGGCTCGGGCGCGGCTCACGGAACGAGCCCCAAAACCTGCCCCGATTGCGGCGGCTCGGGTCAGCGCCGCGTGAATCAGCGCATCGGCGGAATGACCTTTCAATCCACCGTCGTCTGCGACAGATGTAACGGCTCGGGCAAGATAATCGAAACTCCCTGCACCAATTGCCGCGGCACAGGATACGTTAAGGTATCGAAGAAGCTCACCGTCAGCATCCCAGCGGGCATTGAGGACGGCGGCAGGATCGCACTGCGCGGTCAGGGCAGTGACGGGCGAAACGGCGGAGCGACCGGCGACCTCATCCTTGTCGTCAACGTCAAGCCGAGCGACGTTTTCACCCGCGACGGCAACAACGTGCGATGCTCGGTTCCCGTATCCGTATCCGATGCCACCCTCGGAGCCGAGATTGAGGTTCCTTCGCTTGACGGTCCGGTCAAGTACACGATCCCCGAGGGCACCCAACCCGGCACCTCGTTCACGATCCGCGGGAAGGGCTTCCCCTTCGTCAATTCACCCTCCAAGCACGGGGATCTGATCTTCACGGTCAAGGTAGAGATCCCGTCCAAGCTCACCAATAAGCAAAAGGACATTATGCGTCAGTTCGCGGATAGTTGCGGATCGACGAACTATACCAAGCGCGAGAGCTTCTTCAAGCGCTTCAAAAAATAATCGAAAGGCAACCGCGATGGAACAGAACTTCAACGATTGGACACAGATCAAGCTACAGGTAAAGCTTGACGACCTTGAGACCGCCACGGCGATTATGAGTATGATCGACAGCAACCTTCAGATCGAGGATTACTCGGACATCGACCTCAAGACCTGCTACGGCGACCTCATAGACGAAAGCATCTTAAAAGCCGATAAAACGGTTGCCACCGTGTCGGTCTACCTCCCCGCTCAAAGCAGCACGGTGGAGGCAACGTCCTTCATCCGCGAGCATCTGAATGTCGCGGGGATCGACGGCAAGCTCAGCGTGGTCAACGTAAACGAACAGGATTGGGCAAACAGCTGGAAGGCATTTTATAAGACCACCCGCATCGGCAAACATATGGTTATCGTCCCGATGTGGGAGCAGTACGAGCCCGCGCCCAACGACGTGGTCATCAAAATGGATCCCGGAATGGCATTCGGCACCGGGACACACGAAACGACGCGGCTCGTCATTGGCTTGCTGGAGGAATACATAAAGCCGGGCGACCGCGTGCTTGACGTCGGATGCGGCTCGGGAATACTTGCCATCTGTGCCTCCAAGCTCGGTGCGTCGCTCTGCCGCGCGTATGATATAGATCCGACGGCGGTTAAGGTCGCACAGGAAAATATCGAGGCGTCGGGTCAGACCAATATAAGCTGCGCGTGCTCCGACCTTCTTCGGCAGGTGGATCGCTCCGACGGCGGCTACGACGTGATCACCGCAAACATAGTAGCGGATATAATCATCCGTATGGCTCCGGATGTCGGCGCGTATATGAACGACGGTGCGGTTCTGCTCGCCTCGGGTATCATATCCGAGCGCGCCGATGAGGTCACCGCCGCGCTGGAGTCCAACGGCTTGACGGTCGATCGGCGATATACCGATAACGGCTGGTGCGCCCTTGCCGTTACCAAAGCACGGTAAATATTGATAGTAAAAAAGCTCGCGTAGCTTGACCTATTAAGTCAAACTGCGTGAGCCTTTTATTCGCTGAATAATGCCTTTACGTAGATGTCAGTATTTCATTTACCACGCGGTCGCGACGCCGTTGACGTAGTGCCAATAGTTACCCTCGGCGGTAGGCTGAGTTTCCGAATAAGCGTACACCGTCGCGGTCGGCATTGAGTCGCTGTTGTTTACCGCCATAAGCTCGTTGAATTTCTCCACCGTCCCGGCGAAGTAGATCTCCTTCAACGAGGTGCATCCCTTAAACGG
>CAYWVC010000093.1:0-3996 GCA_964461635.1 uncultured Lachnospiraceae bacterium | reverse complement strand
ATAAGGTTGGTATAGTAGTAAAGTGAATACGAAAGCGTGAGGAATAAAACGGGAGCTCGGGGGAAACTTTCTTAGAAGAATACGGGAGACGTGGGGGAACCTTCTTTTAAGAAGGGTCCCCCACGCTTTCGTATTCTTTTTATAAGCCCCACGCTTTCGTTTTTTACAATCTCGTTATTATTTTACGCGAACAGGTCGGTAGAGAGGTATCTGTCGCCGGCATCGGGGAAGAGGACCACGACGTTTTTTCCTTTGCTTTCGGCGCGGCGGGCGACCTTGACCGCGGCGCTGAGGGCGGCGCCCGAGGATATACCGACGAGGATGCCCTCGCGTCTGCCGACGAGCCTCGTCATTTCGAACGCCTCGCCGTCGTCTGCCGTGATGACCTCGTCGTACGCCGAGGCATCAAGCACCTCGGGCACGAAGCCTGCGCCTATCCCCTGTATTTTATGAGCACCCGGGGTTCCGTGCGAGAGCACCGCCGAGCCCGCGGGCTCGACCGCGACGACGCGCACGCTCGGGAGCTTTGACTTAAGGTAACTTCCGACCCCCGTCACCGTACCTCCCGTGCCGACCCCGGCGACGAAGACGTCCACCTTGCCATCGGTATCGTTAAGGATCTCGGGTCCTGTCGTCTCAAAGTGAGCGCGCGGATTGGCGGGATTGACAAACTGCCCCGCGAGAAAGGCACCGTTCACCGTGGCGGCAAGCTCGTCGGCGCGCTCGATCGCGCCCGCCATACCGCGTTTCCCGTCGGAGAGAACGATCTCGGCACCGTAGGCACTCATCATACGCCTTCGCTCGACCGACATAGTGTCGGGCATCACGATGATCACCCGATAACCGCGTGCCGCCGCGACGGATGCAAGTCCGATACCGGTGTTGCCCGAGGTCGGCTCTATAATTACCGAGCCGCGATGAAGGAGCCCGCGCTCCTCGGCATCATCTATCATTGCCCGCGCGACGCGATCCTTGACCGAGCCCGCGGGATTGAGGTACTCAAGCTTAGCAAGCAATCTGACCCCGAGGTCAAGCTCGCGCTCGATATTCGTCAGCTCCAGCAACGGCGTGCCGCCGATCAGCTGATCCGCCGACGTGTAGATCCTTGACATATCAAATATCCTCCCTTTGCTTTTCGGGGACGCATCAAGCCTCGGATCCCGCCTTTTCGCCGACCTTGGCACCGTGTTCAAATGCATCGGTAAGGATCTTCAGCTCGTTGAACGGATATTTTTCCCCGTTGATCAGTTGATAGTTTTCGTGCCCCTTCCCGGCGAACAGGACGGTGTCGCCCGGCTCGGCGTAGTTCACGGCAAATCTTATTGCTTCCGCGCGATCGGTGAAGGTAAAGTACGGATATCCGGCGGGGAAGTGCCGTATTATGCCCTCAATGATCTTTCCCGGGTTTTCACAATCGGGGTTGTCGGAGGTTACGATGCTGACGTCGGCAAGCTCCGCCGCCGCGAGAGCAAGCTGCTCGCGTCTGCTTTGCGAACGCCCGCCGATCGAACCGAAGAGGCAGATCAAACGGCGCGGACGGCGCTCACGCAGTGCGCCGAGCACGGCACGAAGGCTTGCGCCGTTGTGAGCGTAGTCGATCACAAAATCGACCTCGCCGAGGCGGTGGACCTCAAGCCTGCCCTGTACCTTTACACTTCCGATTGCCTCGGCGATCGCGGATCTGTCGCTCTTGCCGAAGCGCTCGTCGGCTATCACCGTGCAGACGGCGTAGGCAAGCAGAGCGTTTGAAACGTTAAAGACTCCCGGCAGCTCGGTGCAGACCCTTCGGCTTCCCGTTGCGTCGGTGCAGAGGAAGGAGGCGGCAAAGCTTTCGCCGAGCTCCGCCGGGCGGATATCGGAGGCAAGGAAATCTGCCGCGCGACCCTCGCAGGAGCAACGAAGCACCCGGGCTCGCGGAGCGGCGGCGATCACAGCCTCGGCTTCCTCCGAATCGGAGTTGACGATAACGTCGCCGCGGCAGTGCTCCGAGAAGAGCCTGAGCTTGCAGTTCTTGTAGTCGGCAAGGTCGGGGTGCTCGTGCGCTCCTATGTGATCGGGGGAAAGGTTGGTAAAGACGCAGATATCGAAGGATATTCCGCGCAATCTGTCCATTTTGAGCGCCTGTGACGACGCCTCCACCACCGCGACCCTTACGCCGCTGTCGCGCATTTCGGCAAGGTAGCGCAGGAGCTCACAGCTCTCGGGCGTTGTGTTTGCGGTGTCATAATGCTTGTCGAGGTAGTTCACCCCGTTCGTACCGACGTATCCGGAGGGGATACCGATGCGGTTGAGCACTGAATGGACGAAGAAGGCGGTCGTCGTCTTGCCCTTCGTTCCCGTGATGCCGACGAGGGTGATGTCACGCTCCGGGTGACGGTAAAATTCGGCGGCGGCATCGGCAAGCGCCCGTCTGCTGCCGTCACGGGCAATTATTATCAGTGCGTCGTTGGGCAGACCCGCCGGTCTGCGCTCGCATATAAAGACGCGGCAGCCCTTGTTATATGCCGCAAGTGCGTAATCGTGCCCGTCCGAGAATGCCCCGACTATGCAGAAGAAGGCTCCGTTGGGCTTTGCGTTGCGCGAATCCCAGGCGAGATGAGTTATCAGGGGATCCTGATCGGTCACGTCGGCGCGGGCACCTACGAGTGACACAAGGACGCTGTATTTAATCGAATATTCCATAGCCGTAGCCTTCCTTTATAAATTCCTTCAGCCTTTGCGGGGGGATTACGATGCTGAAGCTCTCTATATTTTCCTTGACCCGATAAAGGAGCCCTTCCTCGGCGACCGCCGAGGTGACGAGCAGAGTGTAATAGGAATTTTCGCCCTCGTTCGCCAGACTGTTAAGGTACATCGCCAGCACGTCGGGCGACAGCCCGCCGATGCGGTGATACCTGACGCGTGGCGTAAGCCTCGCGCGTAAGCCGAGCCCCGTGCCGAAAATATGCAGCTCGGAGAAATCGCGAAGGAGTGCCCGAGCCCGCACATAGTCGTATCCGAGCATAACGGGTATGAATATCTCGTCGGGCGTGGACATTGCCTCTTTCCTCCGATCGGCACAGCGTTATTTACCTAATTATAGCACACATTAAGGAAAAAATAAATCATTTTGCGAAAGATTGCCGTTGCAAATCTCGCCGATATCGTATATAATTGTCACGGACAGTGCAAATGATCGGAAAGGTTGCCGCAAGGCAGGGTGAAAATATGAAAAGAGAGCAGCTCCTCGGGATATTTCGACGTATTCCGACGCTTGAGACGGACAGACTGATCCTTCGCGGTATGAGGGTCAGTGACACCGACGATATGTATGAATACGCGCACCTTGCCGACGTGACGCGCTATCTGCTGTGGAAGCCGCATCCCGACCGCGACTATACCCGCCAATATCTTGAGTATATAGGCACGCGTTATGCGGCGGGGGACTTTTACGATTGGGCGGTGACCCTTCGCGATACGGGCAAGATGATAGGGACCTGCGGCTTTACCCGCATCGACCTTGCAAACAATTGCGGAGAGATAGGCTACGTGATAAACCCGGGCTTTCGCGGGCGCGGAATAGCGGCGGAGGCGGCGCGCACCGTCTGCGACTTCGGCTTTCATTCGCTCGGACTTCACCGTATAGAGGCAAGGTATATGGTAGGTAACCGAGCCTCGCGTCGGGTGATGGATAAGCTCGGTATGCGCGAGGAGGGGACCTTCGTTGACGCGTACCGCGTGAATGGGAAATATCGCACGGTGACCGTTTGCGCGATGCTGGAGACTGATTTGAGGGTAAGGAGCTAAAAAAGAGAGGCTTTTGCGAAAAAAGTCTTGACAAAAGCCGAAATCGTGGTATAATAACAAGGTACGCGGCGTATTGCCGTGGACGGGGGTGTAGCTCAGTTGGGAGAGCGCTGCGTTCGCAACGCAGAGGTCATGGGTTCGAATCCCACCATCTCCACCATCAAAGGGCGATAAAAAAGATATTGCCCCGAAAAACCCTTGATTTTCAAG
>CAYWVC010000092.1:0-4069 GCA_964461635.1 uncultured Lachnospiraceae bacterium | reverse complement strand
ACAATTCTTCCAAGATCATCCACCCGTCGGACAATTCCTGTTGCTTTCATATATATTTCTCCTTTTATTGACTAGTTACGATGCTATAATATGTAAATTTCGGGAAGATATACGACAAAATCCCCAGGCGATATTGAAAGGCTTTCGAAAATCGTGTACAACAACAAAACAACATTCTCATTGACGATCAGCACGAAATCAATATTGATGCGCTTGCCGATTGCCGAATCAACGGTGGTCAGAGATGATTTTCAAAAAACACCCCTGATCTTTGCATATTGTCGCCCAGAAAAACATCTTGCAAAAACATTGCCATTCGCTTATAATAAAACCATAATGATACCGAAAAGGAGAGTGCGAATATGAAATTTCCGCAACTACTGGATATATTGCTGGAAAAAGGCATGATAACCGATCGTAACGCCGCTGTTGTCGCGAATGCAAAAATGTTGCCCAATTGCGAATGGGGCCTGGTCCTGCTGTGCCTGAAAGAAAAGACCCTGTCGATTTACGACATTGATTATCAGCATAATGTCGGTGCCCTTTTGTATGAGATCGATTTGACAAAGGCCTCCGATTTTAAAACCAGCTATTTTGTATTCAACCGTTATCTGAATTTCGTTTACGAGGGCTTCCGGTACAAATTTGCCGACTTCGGAAACGCCAAAGCTTTCAGCACCCTGATTTCCGCTGAAATCAACAAATAATATGTGAGGATAGATCTTATGGAAAAAATGAAACTGGACAAAACCAAGCACGGCTGGTGGAAAAATGCCGTGTTTTATCAAATTTATCCCAAAAGCTTTCTCGATACCGATGGCGATGGGATCGGCGATCTGAAAGGCATTATCTCCAAGCTGGACTATCTGGAAGAACTGGGCGTTGACGGCATTTGGCTGTCGCCGGTTTTTGCATCTCCTCAGGTGGACAACGGCTACGACATTTCCGATTACTGCGCCGTTGATCCGATGTTCGGCGATATCAAGGACATGGAAACCCTGTTTGCCGAGGCGAAGAAACGGGGCATTTCCATTATCCTGGATCTGGTGCTGAATCATAGCTCCGATCAACATCGGTGGTTTCTGGAAGCGAAGAAGGGCAGGGACAATCCCTACCACGATTTCTATATCTGGCGTGACGGTACCCCCGATAAGCGCCCCAATGATATGGGCAGCGTGTTCGGCGGCCCTGCCTGGACATACGTGCCGGAGTTGGGGCAGTGGTATTTCCACCAATTTGCCCCTCAACAGCCGGACCTGAACTGGGAAAATCCGAAACTGCGGCAGGAGCTGTATAAGGCCATCCGCTTTTGGGTGGAAAAGGGCGCGGAGGGATTCCGCCTGGACGTTATCGACCAGATCGCCAAGGAACCGGACAATTTCATTACCATTAACGGACCGCGGCTCCATGAATATTTGCAGGAGCTGAGTGCAGAGGCTTTCTGCGAAGAGGGAATCGTGACCGTGGGCGAGGCCTGGGGCGCCAATACGGAGCGTGCAAAGCTTTACAGCGCTCCCGATGGCAGCGAATTGTCTATGGTGTTCCAATTTGAGCACATCTGCCTGGATCAGCAGGGAGAAAAATGGGACTATTTGCCCCTGTCTTTGCCGAAGCTGAAAGCCTGCCTGGCTCGCTGGCAGACCCAGTTGCACGGTTGCGGCTGGAATAGCCTCTTTTTCAACAACCACGACCTGCCCCGAATCGTGTCCCGTTGGGGCAATGATGGCCAATATCGGGTGGAGTCGGCAAAAATGCTGGCCACCATGCTCCATGGTATGCAGGGAACGCCCTATATCTATCAGGGTGAGGAACTGGGCATGACGAATTGCCGCCTGCCGCTGGAGCAGTATCGGGATGTGGAGATCCATAATCTCTATAACGACCGCATCGCCCGTGGATACAGTCGGGAGGCGGTGATGGAGTCCATCTATAAACGGGGACGTGATAATGCTCGTACACCCATGCAGTGGACGGATGGCCCCAATGGCGGCTTCACCGATGGCACCCCCTGGATGCCCCTGAATCCCAACTATGTTTCAATCAACGCCGCACAGGCGCTGAAAGATCCGAATTCCATTTTCTATTACTACCGGAAATTGATCGGCCTGCGGAAAGGGTATGCCGTTTTCCGTGACGGCGATTTCCAATTATTGGATGAGGAGAACGAGCGGATTTTTGCGTATATCCGACAGTTGGACGGGCATAAACTTCTGGTCGTGTGTAATTTCACCGCCGAGGAAGTGGAATTTGCCATTCCTGCGGAGTTTGAAAATGCTTCGGTGCTGATTTCCAACTATGACGGTCAATGCCCCCACCTGCGCCCCTACGAAGCCCAAATGCTGTATCTGTAAAAAAGATAAAATGAACAAGCGGAGAGTGCCATGTAAGGGACTCTCCGCTCTTTTATAAAGTGGTACGATGGGGGGAGGGAAACTGGGCGGCCAGTAGGAGCAATTCTTCAGGGCTTTCCGGCATGCCCTGCCGCATCCATTCATCGATCCAGCCGAACAGCATTCCTGCGAACATGGATTTTCCGTACCGTTCAATGTTGGACGGTGCTTCCGTAATTTTCAACGCCGAGCGGATGGTTTCATAGATCATATCAGAAAGTCCGTGGCGGTAAAGCAAGAGGTAAAAATCCTTGTATTTGTAATAATGTTTCAGCAGGCTTTCGGAAAAATAATTTGGGTCTCCACGCTCTTCAAATTCTTTTCCCCATTCATGGATGAGCGTGTCCATGTGCTTTCCCAGAATATCTTTCTTGCTTTCGTAATTCCGATAAAAGGACGCTCTGCCCACCTGTGCCTCCTGACAGATTTGACTGACGGATATTTCTTCAAATGGGTATTTCTCCATCAGGTCGATGAGGGCAGTTGTAATATGTTCGATGACATAACGATTTCGCCCCTCGTTGCTTTTCGGTGATACAGTTTCGCCTGTTTGTCTCATTTTCGTTCCACCTCTTGACGATAACGATTTTTCTGCTTACAATATTGTTGCTGATACAAATGTTACAGCGAATATATTATAGTAAAATACGAACGATTCGTCAAGATTGGAAAGGAATTCGATGAAAAAAGTTTTGAAAATTGCAGGAATTATTATTTTGATATTGGTCATAGGCGTGTTTTTGCTTGTGAAATGCCTTGGCAGTTTGCCTTCTGCCCCGAAAGACTATCAGAAAACCGTGGAAACCGGCGGTGATATTGAGGCAAAGTACATGGCAAACGGAGAATACGAAGTTGCAAGCTACGAAGAAGCCACCTTGCAGGGATTTGGCAAGTACCTGATCTACTATCCCAGCGACTTGGATGGCAGTGACCGTACATATCCCGTCATTGTTCTGAGCAACGGAACCGGCGTTCCCATGTCCAAATACACCGCCGTTGCCGAGCATTTTGCCTCGTGGGGCTTTCTGGTCATCGGCACAGAGGAGGAATATGACTGGAACGGCTTTGCCGCCGAAATGTGCATTCGTCATCTGGAACTGCTGAACGAAAACAAAATCGTCAATGAAAAGGATAATCTTTTCTATCAGAAAATCGACTTTGAAAATGTGGGCATTGTGGGTCACTCTCAGGGCGGCGTTGGCGTGATCAATGCCATCACCACACAACGGCACAGCGATATTTTCAAAGCGGCGGTTGCCATTTCTCCCACAAACAAGGAGTTGGCTGCCAATCTGCAATGGGATTACGATGCCACCCAAATTCAAATCCCCACCATGCTGCTTTCCGGTGCAGGCGGCGGTGATGATTGGGTGGTGACAGGGGAGCAACTGGAAGAAATCTATGATGACATTTCTTCCGATAAGGTCATGCTCCGCAGGAAAGATACGCCCCACGGCGAAATGCTCTATTCCGCCAACGGCTATGTGACGGCGTGGTTCCTATGGCAGTTGCAGGGGGACGAATATGCAGCAAAGGCATTTACCGGAGATAACGCAGAAATCTCAAAAAACGAACTGTATCAAGATCAACATATCCGCTTCGGCGAATAAAAGAGGATAAAAGCAAATGAAATTGAGCTATTTGTTGCAAATAGTGATTTCCTGTGTTATCATTCTTAT
>CAYWVC010000091.1:0-4181 GCA_964461635.1 uncultured Lachnospiraceae bacterium | reverse complement strand
TGACAAAACCCCTGTTTTTGCTATGCAAAAACAGGGGTTCTTTGACAGACTGCAGCCGAACGCAGATATTGCGTTCGGCTTTTTCTTTTGATGGAGGAATATGGAAAAGATAGAGATCTCTGGGCTTTATATCATCAGTGACCAATATTTTACTGACTATCCGAATGATCGGCACATGGACAACAAAGGGGAAGCTCGTCCACATTATTATGCGATTCAGGACAATGACGGCATTTACTGGATGATACCCCTCAGCACCAAGGTAGAAAAGTATCGTGCCAAAATCGCCGCCACCGAAAAGTCACACGGTAACGGTAGCTGCATCATGTACTGTATTGTCCCTATCCACGGGCAGGATCGTGCGATCCTGATCTGTGATATGTTCCCGGTGACGGAAGAATACATACTCCGTGCCTACACCATCGGCGGCACACCTTATGTGATCCGGAACAAGAACATTCAAAAAACAATACGCACCAAAGCCATGCGCTATCTGAGCCTTGTAAAGCAAGGCATCCTTCAAAGTCCGCTGAACATCATGGAGGTAAAGAAGCAACTCATGGATTCGCAGAAATAAAAAATGCCCCCGGATCACTCCGAGGGCGGTGTAGTGGTCAGTGCAGACCCATTTGATTTTTCAGTGCGTCCTGCAGGACTTGGGAAAAATTGATATTCCGTTCCAGCGCCGCAGCGTTCAGCCAGGCCGGGAGCGTCACCGTGCGATTGACAGATTTATTGTTCTGCGCCATGCGGACGGATGGCATATACACATCCACCAGCACAGCCCGCTCATTCTCTTCCAGCGCCACACTGCTTAACGGCGTGGGCGCAGGTAGCGGCTCGCCATCCTCTTCCAGCCCAAACATCACGCAGCCCAGCAGCTCTCTGGCAGACAGCAGCGCATCATCTTCATTCACGCCGCTGGTAGCCACATCCAGATCCGGGAATACCACTGCGATCTCCTGCCCCGGCTCGTAGGTGAATACCGCCGGATAAAAGTACCGTTCTGTTTGCTTTGCCATACGCTCGACCTCCGTTTAGGGTTTGTCAGGAGGGGTCGAGTCACCGAAACCGGAGACCCGACTGCCGCTCAATGCTATCAAGTGTCTTTCTGGGGATGTCCTTGTCCGGATCCTTCACTGTCACACGCCCCGGCTTTGTCGGGTGCTTGAACTGGTGATGACTGCCCACAACATTGACTTCGTACCAGCCGTCTGCCTTGAGGGCTTTGA
The DNA here is from genome assembly GCA_964461635.1 of uncultured Lachnospiraceae bacterium. Classification (GTDB taxonomy): domain Bacteria; phylum Bacillota; class Clostridia; order Oscillospirales; family CAG-272; genus RGIG3994. Next base: position 2,949 of record CAYWVC010000091.1, on the reverse strand, counting down.
GCACTTCTCTTGACGAGTAGCTTTTCATGTAGGCTTCCCTCCTGACACAAACAGTATAGCACATATTATTATATTTGTCAATAGCACAAAACAATTATTTTTATATTTGTCTTATTGTGTCCGATTTTCGTATAAAACAACCGCCCCGATGCTTTTACATCGGGGTACATACACAGAACTGTTTAACTTGCAATTACTAAAAGAGGCATTCTTCAAATGCATAGCAGATTTGCCCCGGAAAGGAGAAATATGTGGCAACTTCCCCCATTATCACCCAATGAGATATTGATTTATCTCCGCAAATCTCGCACGGACGATCCGATCCTCACTGTTCAGGAAGTCCTATCTAAGCATGAACAAATGCTGGATGAATGGGCAGAACATAATCTACTCGGCGCCTCTGGCCGTATCCCGGAGCAAAACCGATATCGGGAGGTCGTCTCCGGTGAAACCATCGAAAGCCGCCCATATGTCCAGCAGCTTCTCCGTCAAATTGAGTCTCCCCAATATAAGGCCGTCTTGATCGTGGAGCCGCAGCGCCTCAGCCGTGGTGATTTGGAGGATATCGGTCGCCTTGTCAAGCTGTTCCGTTACACCAACACCATCGTCATTACCCTTCAATACACTTATGACTTGCAGGATGAGCGTGACCGTGATCTATTTGAGCGTGAGCTGAAGCGTGGCAATGAGTTTTTGGAATATCAAAAGCGGATCATGGCAAACGGGCGTCTGCTCTCTGTTTCCAATGGTAACTTTGTCGGGAACAAAGCCCCTTTCGGTTATCGGCGCATCCAAGTAAAAGACGGCAAACGCAGCTATTGGACTCTTGAACCTATCCCAGAGGAGGCCAGAATTATAAAGCTGATTTTTGAACACTATGCAAACGGAGAAAGTGCCCATCAAATTGCCCGCACTCTTAGCGAAATGGCCGTCCCCACTGTTACTGGTGTCCAATGGAGTGCCGCAAGTATTAAACCAATTGTTTCAAATGTCCACTACATTGGTATGGTCCGCTGGAATAACCGGAAAGCAATCAAAATCGTTGAGGACGGCGAAATTATAACCACTCGACCACGCAATCCTGATAACTGCCTAATCTATCCCGGCAAGCACCCGGCTATCATCGATAAAGCGCTATGGGATCGTGTCCAAGCCATCCGCAGCACACATCCACCTATAAGAGACAAGACCCGATACGCCAACCCATTTGCCGGATTGATCTACTGTAAAAACTGTGGGAAGCCCCTCTCGCGTCGGCAATATGTGAAAGATGGTAAAGTAAAATCTCAACCCCGCCTTCTCTGCGATGGGCAAGTGCAATGCGGAACAGCCTCCTGCACCGTTGCAGAAATGACAAAAGAAATAATTCAAATTCTAAACAACGCCATTCGCGATTTTGACTTAAAAATTGCCGAGTGCTCGAACGACTCCGTCCTACTTCAGCAGGAATTGGTCACACAACTTGAGCATCGTCTCAATGAGTTAAACAAGCGCGAGTTGGCTCAATGGGATAAATACACGCAGGAAAGTATGCCCCGCCACATTTTTGAAGCTTTGAACACCAAGGTGCTGCAAGAAAAAGAAGCGGTTCAGCAAGCTCTTCAAAATGCAAAAGATACCGTCCCAGAGCCAATCGATTATGCACAGAAGCGTGCCACTTTCGTTTCTGCACTGGAACTTCTTCAAAATCCCACCGCCTCTATTCGTGAACAAAATCAATTGCTTAAGCAGTGCATTTCCCGCATTACCTATGATCGCATTCGCCCAGAACGCTCGAATAACCGCTACGGCCCATATACCCCCATCACCTTGGATGTCAAATTAAAGGTCTGACTTTTCCACTTCCATCATCGTGGTTACAACTCTTCTGTGCCGATATCTGTCAGAAGGCCTTTCAGCTCGTCAAAGGGCATACTATAGCGCTGGGAAAGATATCGCAGGGACGCGCCCAACTCACCGTCCGGGCCACCATACTGGCTGATAATGATGGAAGCAAGGCGGGGATTTACCTTGTCGATCTTCACGGGGTACTGCAACTTCTTGCTATAAATAAACATGATCGTCCCTCCTTAATTCCTGTAATATTCCCACGGCCACGGGTCGTCCAGCCACGCATATTGCTTTGCATCCGTGGGCATGGCATGGGTCAGAGGAGACTGCTCATTGTATTCCATCATCCCCTTGTGATAGATGTTCTGGTAGGCTCGGTAGACTTCCAGTGCCTCTTTGTCCTCCCGATGGGTGTCCAGATACAGGGCAAGATCTTGCAATGCAAACCCCAGCACCTGAAGCTCCGACAGGGGCGTTACAGGCAGCTCCTTGTTGTTGACCATGCCCATAAAGGGCAGATCAAGCCCCGGGTACATGGTTCCTCTGACCATGCCTTTTCGGGCTTCATACCGTGGTGGATCTTCCCGTTGGAAAGGCACATAGGGATTGGCCAGAGGCGCAGACGCAGGCAGCGTTCCCTCCATGGTTTGAGCGTCCCATTTCTTATCTTCCAAAATAATTCCTCCAATCATAGATGATAAACGGCTTTTTCGTCGTTCAGAGTCATACTATGCTGAAAAAATGATAATGTGACATGGACAAAATAACGCCCCCATTGGCCGATGGGGGCGTTATTCACTGAGGCGTGTATTCTTTTGCCAGAACTTTGATTTCTGCAAAACAAGCATTGTTGTTATACTGCGTATGTTGCATTGTCAAAACGAACGTTGCGCTCTCTCCTTCTTGGACAACAAAATCATTGATGTCAAAGTCGAGTACAGCTGGGTCGAGTTGCGACGGGTCAATGGTTACAGTGTAAAGTTTGTACGAGCGGACTGTGCTATAATACATCGTTTCGTCGCTCACTTTTAATAACTGGAATTCACCGCTTGTATCTCCGTTTCTGGTCGGATAATACATATCGCCGCTGAGGATTACTTTTTGTGTACCATCGGAATT
>CAYWVC010000090.1:0-4246 GCA_964461635.1 uncultured Lachnospiraceae bacterium | reverse complement strand
TTTTTCCGCCGTGCCGTTGCTCACAAACGTACTTGACGGGGGGAGTGAATGATGCTATAATTGTTGTAGCGATATTTTGGCATTTGCCGAGTCTCGCGAACGCATTTTTCGTATGGAGGCAGCGTATGGACATTATGACCGAGTCCGAATTCCGCAAGCAGATCAAGAGCTGCGCGGCGGGCGGATATCTGTTTTTCGGAGAAGAGGATTACCTGAAGGCATTCTCGCTCAAGTCCCTGCGTGAGGCGATCTGCCCCGACGAGGCGTTCGCCCCCTTTAACGACGTTCGGTTGGAGGGCTTGGACCTTACCCCCGGCAAGCTGTCGGAGGCTCTGTCCACCCTGCCTATGATGAGCGATCTTAAGCTCGTGGAGGTCAGCGGCTTTAATTTCCGCGAGGTCAAGGGAAAACTCCTTGACGAATACTGCGAGGTGTTTGCCTCGCTTGCCGAGCTCGACTACAACGTGCTGGTCGTCAGCGTTCCCGCGGGAGCGATCGACGAGGGATATTTGCCGAAGCGCCCGTCGTCTCTGCTCAAGCGCCTCGGCGAGCTGCTTCGTCCGGTGCGCTTTGAGCGCTCGTCGCCCGCTATGCTCGCGCGATGGGTGGGGCGGCACTTTGAGGCGAACGGAGTCGCCGCCGATCCCTTCGTATGCCGCAAGGTGGTCGAACGCTGCGGCACGGATATGTACCGGCTCGCGTCGGAGACCGACAAGCTGTCGTGGTACCTGCTTTCATCGGGGCGCTCTCGCCTGGAGCTCGCCGATATCGACCCCGTCACAATCGCCGACACCGATTACGATTCGTTCGCCCTGACCAACGCGATAACGTCGAACCGCACACAGGAGGCGCTTGCCGTCCTTGCCGAGATGAAGCGGCGCAGGATCGAGCCGACTGTAATTATGGCGGAGATAACCGGCACGCTTTGCGCGATGTATACGGTCAGATTGCTTGCCGACGACGGGCTGTCACAGCAGGAGATCGCGCAAAGGCTCAAGCTCCACGAATTTCGCGTCGGGCTTTATCTGAAGAACGGCGCCGGCAGTGAAAAGCTCCGCCGCGCGGTTGAGCTGGGAGCGGAGGCGGACGCGGCACTGAAACTCTCGCCGCAGGGATACACCGCGCTTGAGCGCCTTATTTGCTCACTCTGACCGCCGCACAGGATAAAGAAAGGAAGCCCCGCGACCTTCAGCGGGGATCATCGTAATATTTATGAAGCTTTTTGACACTGTCGCCGCCGTATCCACCCCGAGGGGGAAGGGCGGCGTTGCATTGATAAGAATATCGGGATCCGACGCCGTTGCCGTCGGGGAGCGGGTGTTCTCACGGCGGCTGAGCCTTGCCGAGCCGAGGGTGGAGCTATACGGGCGGATCTTCGAGCCGTTACCGAACGGGGAGCGACGCGAGCTTGACGACGGAATGGCAGTCGTGTTCCGCGCCCCCGCGTCCTTCACCGGCGAGGACACGGTGGAGCTCACCTGTCACGGCGGCGTGCTCGTCACGCAAAGGGTGCTTGCCGCCTGCATTGCCGCAGGTGCGCGTCAGGCGACCGCGGGCGAATTCACCCGCCGCGCCTTTCTGAACGGCAAGCTGAGCCTTGACCGCGCCGAGTCGCTCGGAGCTCTGCTTGAGGCGGGGACGGCGGAACAGCTCGCCTTGGCTCGTTCGGGGCTTGACGGCAGACTGTCCGATACGGTGGAGAAGATATATTCGAGCCTGCTTGACGTGAGCGCCGAGCTCCGTGCCGACATTGACTTTCCCGACGAGGACGTTTCGGATATGACCGCCGACGAGCTGAGGGCGAGCATATCCTCCGCGCTGACCGAGGCAGTGCGCCTCGGCGGGAGCTATTCGGTCGGCAGAGCCGTCAGCGACGGGGTCGTGACCGTCGTTTGCGGGCACACCAACGCGGGGAAAAGCAGTCTTTTTAACCGCCTCGTGGGACAGGACAGCGCGATCGTGACCGATATCGAGGGGACGACCCGCGACCTGCTCACCGAGCGGGTTTCCTGCGGTGGCGTAACACTGCTTTTGACCGACACGGCGGGATTGCGCGGGACCGACGATCCGATCGAGCGGATCGGGGTTGATCGGGCTCGCTCGGCGATAGACCGTGCCGAGCTTATAATCGCGGTCTTCGACGGCTCACGCCCGATGTCGGAGGAGGACACCGCACTTGCTACGGCTCTGCAAGCGCGAAAGGAGAGCGTGATCGCCGTCATAAACAAATCGGATCTGCCCGACGGGGAGGCTGTCGGGGAGCTCGCACGGCTCTTTCCCGATGCCCTGCGGCTCTCGGCACTGACGGGAGAGGGGCTCGACCGCCTTGCGACCGCCGTTGCGAGCCGATTCAACTCGGGCGGGCTTGACCCGAGCCGCGATCCGATAATCGCGACCGCCCGCCAATACGGAGCCGTGACCTTTGCCTGCGATATGCTGCGTGAGGCGCTTGAGGGCTTGGACTGCGGGCTTCCTGTCGATCTCGTCTGCTCGTCGCTGGAGCGCGCGATGGAGTCGCTTGCCGAGATAGGCGGCAGGCAGGTGAGCGAGGACATCGTGAGCGGAATATTCTCAAAATTCTGCGTGGGCAAATAAAGCCCGCACGGTTAATATTTTTGATGAAAAGGAGGCGTTTGCCGATATGAGGGTTGCGATATGCGACAGCAACGGTCTGCACGCCGAGCTGCTGGCGGACGAGCTTCAAGCGCTTGCCGCCGAATGTGACGTTGAGGTCGTTACGCAGCTGTTCCCCAACTATGCCTCATTGGAGGACGGTATGGGAAAGATGAGCGTTGACCTTATGATCGTAGAAGCGGAGATGGACGGAAACAGCGGGATCGAGCTCGTCTCGCGCCTGCGAAGAGGGCGACGGACGCCCTTTGACATAATCTTCGTTTCCGCCGACTCAAGCCTTGCGTTGGCGGCTTACGCGGCTTTCCCCATCGGATTTCTGCTTAAGCCCGTCTCGCGCGCACGGCTCCGCCCGGTATTCAGGCACGCGATCGCGGGATTCTCGACCGCGAAACCGCTGCTCTGCCGCGCCCCGAACGGCGAGCGCCTTATGATCCACGCCGACGATATAGTTTACGTGGAGGTCACGGGGACCGACCTCGTCTTTCATTGCCTGCAGGGGGAGCTTCACGCAACCGGCGCTCTGTCGGAGATCTGCACACACCTTCCGGTCGGGGACTTTTACCGCTCGCATCGGAGCTTCGTCGTAAACCTTAATTACGTCGTGCGCTCGTCCGAGTACTTTTTCACTATGAGCACCGGAGAGCACGTCTCGATAGCCAAGAACCGTTACGCCGAGGCAAAGCACGTCCTCGCCGATTTCGCGGGGCTCACCGATCTCGGATCGTTGCACGTCGAATAGCGGAAAATTTGACCGTTTTCAGCGGCAAACGGTCCCGTTCATAAAAAATATCACCCGTTTGTATAAAGTTCTTGAAAATGAGCCACCGATGATGTAAAATATATGCACAAATCTTTATTTGGAGGGAATAGGATGAAAAAATCAAAGAAATTTGGTCTTGTCAAGAGCCTTTCATCAGTTCTTGTACTGATCCTTGCGCTCGCACTGACGCTTACCGGTTGCGCGGATAAAACCGCACAGCAGATGGCAGAGGAAGCCAAGACCGCAGCAAGCAACGCTCAGCAGTCGGCAGACAATGCATCGACCGCCGCCGGCAACGCTCAGCAGAAGGCTGACAAGGCGGAGAACGACGCCAAGAACAATGCCGAAGCAATAGCGAAGTTGCCCGATACGGAGGCAGTTGCCGCCGCTATCAAGGAGATACTCAACGAGTATGTCAAGGGCACCGAGCTTAAGACCGACTCCATCGTTACCACCGAGGAGATAAAGGAATTCCTTACCTCGGATCAGACCGCTACCAAGATCGCAGAGGCTCTTGTGGGCTATGCGAAGACCGAGGACGTTCTGAAGCTTGCCGAGAGCTACGCTACCAAGGAAGCTCTTGAGACCCTTAAGACCGAGCTCAACAATGCAGTCGCATCGAAGCTCAACGACTACATAACCGATGCCGCCGCCAAGGCGACCTACGCGACCAAGGAAGAACTCACTGCCGCCGTCACGAATGCGACCAAGCAGATCACCGCACTCGGCGAGAGAGTTACGGCTCTCGAATCGCTCGTCAGCGGCGAAGAGGGCGGACTTGACGCCATCATCGCAAAGGTTGCGCAGGGTCTCGTTGATGCAAACAACAAGACCTTCACCGAAACGACCGAG
>CAYWVC010000089.1:0-4319 GCA_964461635.1 uncultured Lachnospiraceae bacterium | reverse complement strand
GGTTCCGAGTGCGGCGCGTATGCCCTCCGCCATTTCGGATGCCGTTTCCGCCGACACCGCGCCGAAGCGCTCAAGCGTTTCGTGCTTGACCCCGATCAGGCGCTCCTTTGCCTCGTTAGCGTAGGTCACAGCTCCCCCGACAAAAACGTCGGAGCACCCGGCAAGGTCGACGATCCGCTTGGCAACGAGCCCGCCGGTGCAGGATTCCGCGCAGGAAAGGGTAAGACCCTTCCGACGCAGCTTTTCAACAAGGGCAGCCTCGATCGATCCCACGTCGATGCCGTAGATATATTCTCCGACCTCGGTCGCGCGGATACGCTCGATCATTTCATTACAGAGTGCCTCGGCATTCGGCCCACTGTCCGCTTTGGCGGTCACGCGGAGCCTTACCTCGCCCTCCTTGGCGTAGGGAGCGACGGTCGGGTTGATACCCGCGTCCATCAGGGGCTTCAGCACGCTCTCGACCGCCGATTCCCCGATGCCGAAGATCCCGATATTGCGGCTGACGATCGTGCCCCGGCTTCGCGCCAGAAGCCACGGGCGGAGCTGCTTTTCGAACATATTGACCATCTCGGACGGGACGCCCGGCATCATCGCGATATGCTTGCCGTTCCCGTCCGAGAGGACGAGTCCTGGAGCCGTGCCGCGATCGTTTTTGAGGACGTACGCCCCCTCCGGCACTGCTGCCTGACGCAAATTATTCTCGGTCATTTTTCGCCCGGTCAAGGTAAAATAGCGCTCGATCTCGGCGGCAATGTCGGGGTCGCAGACGAGGCGACGGCCGAGGAGCTCGGCAGCCGTCTCCCGCGTGATATCGTCACAGGTGGGTCCGAGCCCGCCCGTCACGACGGTAAGGTCGGCACGCTCAAGTGACTCTGCCATAGCCCGGCGGAGACGCTCGGGATTGTCCCCGACCACCGATTGGTGATATACGCCGATGCCGAGCGAGGCAAGCTCGCGCGAAAGGTAGGCGGCATTGGTGTTGACTATATCGCCGAGCAGGAGCTCGGTCCCCACGCAAAGGATCTCGGCACTTGCTATCGGTCTGCCGTTTTCGGGGGCGTTTTTCGTTTCTTCGCTCATTTTACGACGATGTTGACGATACGGTTGGGAACGGAGATCTCCTTGACCACCGTTTTTCTGTCGATGAAGGGCAGTACCCTCCCGTCGGCTTTAGCCTTGGCTATGGCTTCGGCGGCGGGGCAGTCCTTCGGGAGCTCGACCGTGGCGCGGAGCTTGCCGTTGACCTGGACCGCGACCTCGACGGTGGCATCGACCGTCTTGCTCTCGTCATATTCGGGCCACTGAGCGAGAGAGCAGAGCTCCGTGTTGCCGAGGCTCTCCCAAAGCTCCTCGCAGATATGAGGTGCGAAGGGGCAAAGGATCCTCACGAACACGCCGAGCTCGTCGCACGTCATATGTCCGACCTCGTAGATATCGTTGATAAGCGACATCATAGCGGCGATCGCAGTGTTGAACTTCATACCCTCGATGTCCTCGGAGACCTTCTTGACCGTCTTATGCAGGCTCTTCGTGAGCTCGGGTGTCTCGCCCTTGCCGTGCGCAAGCTCGGCAAGCCCGGCAACGCGGTCAAGGAAGCGCTTGCATCCCTTCACGCCGTTTTCCGACCACGGCGCGGCGGCGGTGTAATCGCCCATAAAGAGGGTGTAGACGCGCAGAACGTCGGCTCCGTATTCGTCCACGACATCGTTGGGATCGACCACGTTGCCCTTGGACTTCGACATCTTCTCGCCGTCGGGTCCGAGGATAAGTCCCTGCGCCGTGCGCTTGGCGTAGGGCTCGTCGCAGGGCACGACGCCGAGGTCGAAGAGGAACTTGTGCCAGAAACGGGAGTATATAAGGTGGCGCGTAACGTGCTCCATTCCGCCGTTATACCAATCGACGGGGAGCCAATATTTAAGCTTCTCCGGATCGGCAAGGCAGTCGCTGTTGTGCGGGTCGATATAGCGCAGGAAGTACCAGGACGAGCCCGCCCATTGCGGCATAGTGTCAGTCTCGCGACGGGCGTCTCCGCCGCACCTCGGGCACTTGCAGTTGACGAAGCTCTCTATCCTCGCAAGCGGGGATTCGCCGTTCTGCCCGGGCGCGAATTCCTTCATATCCGGGAGCTTCAGCGGGAGCTCGCCGTAGGGCACGGCAACCATTCCGCAGTGCGGGCAATGCACGATCGGAATGGGCTCGCCCCAATATCTTTGGCGGTTGAACGCCCAATCCTTCATCTTGTACTGTACGCCGCCCTCGCCGACACCGAGCCGCTCAAGCTCATCTATCGCGCGGGAGATGGAGCTCTTCTTGTCCTTGAAGCCGTTGAGGAAGCCCGAATTGACCATCTCGCCGTCACCGGTGTATGCTTCCTTGGCTATGTCGCCGCCCTTTATGACCTCCACGATGTCAATGCCGAATTTCTTGGCAAACTCCCAATCGCGCGGGTCGTGCGCGGGGACCGCCATTATCGCGCCGGTACCGTAGCCCATCATAACGTAGTCGGCGATGTAGATCGGGATCTCGCTTCCCGTCAGCGGGTTGATCGCCGTCAGACCCGAGAGGCGCACGCCCGTCTTGTCCTTAACGAGCTGAGTACGCTCGAACTCGGTCTTCTTCGCACATTCCGCGCGGTAGGCGGCAACCTCGTCCATATTGCCGATGCGGTCGCAGTACTTATCAATGAGGGGATGCTCGGGCGCCATTACCATAAAGGTCACGCCGAAGAGGGTGTCGGGGCGGGTGGTATAGATGCGGAGCTTTTCATCGGTGCCCGAGAGGACAAAGTTAACGAACGCCCCCTCGCTCTTTCCGATCCAGTTGATCTGCTGCTGCTTGACGTTCGGGAGGTAGTCTACCGTCTTTAAGCCCTCAAGCAGGCGATCGGCGTATTTGGTTATGCGGAGGTACCAAACGTCCTTCGAACGCTGTACGACGTCGGAGTGACAGATGTCGCATTTTCCGCCCTGGCTGTCCTCGTTGGAGAGTACTACCTTGCAGTGCGGGCAGTAGTTTACGAGCGTCTTGTCCCTGAAGGCGAGCCCCTGCTCGAACATCTTCAGAAAGATCCACTGCGTCCAGCGGTAGTAATCCTCCTCGGTCGTGTCAACGACGCGATCCCAATCGAAGGCGAAGCCGACACGGCGGAGCTGAGAGGTGAATTTTTCGATATTCTTGTCGGTAACACACCTCGGATGCATACCCGTCTTGATGGCGTAGTTCTCGGTCGGCAGACCGAAGGCGTCGAATCCGATGGGGAAGAGGACGTTGTAGCCCTCCATACGGCGCTTGCGTGAGACGACCTCAAGCCCGGAATAAGCCTTTATGTGCCCGACGTGCATTCCCGCGCCCGAGGGGTAGGGAAATTCGACGAGCGCGTAAAACTTCTTCCTGTCGCTCGTGTCGTCGGCGGCGAAGGCTTTCGCTTCGTCCCAACGCGTTTGCCACTTCTTTTCAATCTTCCTAAAATCGTTTTTCATAGTATAAAGATCCTTTCGGTCATTTTTCATATCTTTCGTCGCCCCACCAGAGCGGGATCAGCTCGCCGAGCCTTACCGTCGACCGTGAGTCGTAGTCGGTGAGGATCTCGGTGTCGGCATTCCTGTCCGACAGCTGCATAAAGAACTCGCGGCAGGCACCGCAGGGCAGGAACTTGCCCCCGGCGTAGGGATATCGGTCGCGGAAACAAACGATCCGCCGCACGACGGTCTGTCCGCTGTTGGCGATCATATTGACGGCGGCGACCCGCTCGGCGCATAGATTGAGAACTCCGCTTGCCCCCTCTATGCAAAAGCCGGTGAAGATCCTGCCGTCCTCCGCCTCTATTGCCGCGACAACGTGGTTTGCCCAGAAGAACGGCGACAGATCGCCGGGGCGGTAATATTGCTCCGCCTCGCGGCAGAGCCGCTCCCAGATGTCAGCCACGGTCACGCCATCCTCTCGGACAGCTTCTTGCCGCCCATCAGGTGAAAATGAATGTGGCGTACGCTCTGACACCCGTCCTCGCCGCAGTTGGTGATAACGCGATAGCCGTTCGTGAGCCCCTCTGCGGCGGCGATCTTCGGAATAGCCTCAAAGACCGCGGCGATCGCGGCAGAGTTGTCGGCGCATACGGCATCGGCGCTCGGCAGATGCTCCTTCGGAACCACGAGAACGTGAACCGGCGCCTGCGGATCTATGTCGCGAAAGGCGTAGACCGCTTCGTCCTCGTATACCTTTGCCGAGGGAATCTCCCCCGCAATGATCTTGCAAAATAAACAATCCATAATGTATTGAACCTCCGTGTTATTTTTAATATTCAATTCTGGCGGGAGACG
>CAYWVC010000088.1:0-4422 GCA_964461635.1 uncultured Lachnospiraceae bacterium | reverse complement strand
TGAAAGGGGTTCGGGGGAAACTTTCTTTTAAGAAAGTTTCCCCCGAGCTTTCGTTATCTTTCGTTATCTCTCGTTATCTTTCGTTACGTAAACTCCCGATCAAGGCTTACAGGTGCCGCAAGGGGAATAGCCTTGCGCTATAAGGTCCTCGCGCGAGCCGGTATAGTATTCCTTATTTTTCTCGCTCATCTGGCTGACGCCCGTGCAGGTCGGCAGGTGGAACTTCTTCGACTTGAGATTGAGGACGTAGTCACAGTGATCGGGCACGACGGCATCGGTCACGCCGTCGGCAAGGTGGCTCTCCCCCGTCGCGTAGTCGATCACGACGTCGGGCTGGACGTTGTACAAAAAGACGTTATACTTGACTCCGGCGCCCTCGTCCTCGACCGACAGCGCCTCCATCAGCACGCCGCGCGCGACCAGCTCGTCGCCCGAGAACATAGGAGTTACACGGTACATAACGTGATTGTCACCGCTCTTTACGTAGGTGCAGACCTCGGTCTCGAAGGGCACCATATTGGTATTCATATAACGAGTGCCGGTTATGAGGTTCTTCTCGTTTGCGTTCTGCCCGGTCAGCATAAAGGCGATGAGGTGGGTGCGATTATAGAGCGAGCCGCTCTCCACGACGCTGTACGTCACCGAATGCCAGCCCGAGGGCTTCACGCTGCTGATGTTCCCGCGGTCCTCGGTCGGGAGGAGCTCCTTGCCGAGGCAGGCGCGGACCTCCGTGCATCTGCCGAGCGAGTCAAGCTCACCGTAATATTCGTAGGTGGTCGTGGTGATTTCCTCCGAGGTGAAAAAGGGCACGTTGTCGTTTATCTCAACATAAGCATTGCCCGAATATTCGGGGATCTCTGCCATTGAGATCGGGTAGGTCAGCTCGGTATCGGACGAGGAGACCGAGCCACCGGCGGTATCGCTGTCGGTATTTCCGTCGGTGTCGGAGGTCGAATCGACCGGCTTGCCCGTCGTATCGGACGGTGTGCTTCCGGGATCGTCGGAAACGCAGGAGAAGCTGCTCAGCGCAACGATCGCAATGAGCAACAGACACAGAAGCTTGTGCGAAAAACTCAGATGCTTCAAAGTAGTTACCTTCCTTATGTAATTATTTTCGGGTACAGTATATCACACGTGCGGCTTTTATGCAAGTGAAAAAACTTTTTTGCGGAAAAAGTTGTTTTTTTGGCGGCATCGCACGTGCAATTATCACAAAATATGAACGAATTAATCGTCATAATTGTTGAAAACGGAGAGGGTTTTCGGTTGACTTAAGGTTGGCAATATGATAAAATAAGCCGACCGCAAGAAAGCGAAAATAACAGGGGGAAAATACCAATGAAGCCGGAAATATTGGTCAACAAAAAGCTGACCGCCGCCGAGCTTGATAAGATCGGCAGCTACGGACAGGAGGATGCTCCTATCGTTTTTGCGATAATCGGCGACGTGTCTGACGGTGGGCAATACGCCCGCAGTGTCTTCGCCGCATCGGAGCGTGAATTCGTCGTATTCGACCTTGACAGCGGGGAGACCGCGTACCGCGTGAGCTTTTGCGACGTGGAGCGGATCTTCACCAAGCGTATGTACGGAAACGCCTTCATCCGCGTCGTGATGAAGGGCGGGGACAAGCCCGTAAACGTTTTCCGCTACACGCTGAGTATCGCTCAGCTTTGCGATTCCGCGATCCTCTTCGTCAGCAATATCATCTCGGGAGCCGACCCCTCGGAGCAGGTGGGGATCATAGAGGCGACCTACGAAAAGCAGCTCTCGGTCTGCCCCAAGTGCGGACGCACGCTCTCGGCACCCGGAGTTAAGTGCATTAACTGCGAGGGCAAGCGAAAGGTCATTTCGCGCCTTGCCGTTTACCTGAAGCCCGAGCTGAAGACCCTTATCTTCTCGGTGATCATCTCGGTCATCACGACGACTTTGGCGCTTGTGCCGCCGTATCTGACAAAGACTCTGGTTGATACCATACTTAAGGAGGGCAACACCGCCTCCACCGTTATCGACCTTTCGAAAATATTGGAGATGCCGATCGGCAAGACGATGACAGCCGAGGAATCGCTGATAATGATCGGAATCCTGCTTGCCACGATCCTGATCGTGCGTCACGCCCTCGGCGCGGTGCGCGGCTACTACCTCCGTCGGAGCGGCGACCGTATCGTGAAATCGCTTCGCGACGACGTTTACGAGCACGCACAGCACCTTCCGATGAGCTTTTACGACAAGACCTCCACGGGATCGGTAATCAACCGTATCTCGGGCGACAGCTCGACCCTTCAGTCCTTTATGCTCCGCATAACGCAGGAGGTCGTCGTGCAGTTCTTCAAGATGATAGGTATTATCGTGATAATGGTCGCGATGAACCCGAGTCTTGCCCTTTATTCGCTGATCCCCGTCCCCTTCGTGGTAGTCGGATCGCGCATATTCTCCAAGAAGATAGCGCCCTTCTACCGCCGTATCTGGCGCAGATCGGCGGCGGTGTCGGGTGTGCTGACCGATACGATCCCGGGTATCCGGGTGATTAAATCCTTCACCAACGAAAAGAACGCCACCGAGCTGTTTGAGAGCAAAACGCAGGAGTGGTACGATACCGATATTCAGGCGGGCAAGATCCTTAACGTCTATCCCGCGGTCGTCAATACCTTCGTCGGCTTCGGTTCGGTCGTCATCTGGATGCTCGGCGGGCTTGCGGTGCTGAAGGTCACCGGGGGCGCGGTCGGCGACCTTACCGCCGGTACCCTCGTGTCCTTCATCTCCTACGCTTCTATGTTCTACGAGCCGGTGAACTTCTTCGCCAACCTCAACGATTCCTACCAGAACGCGCTGTCGTCGGCGGAGCGGATCTTCGATATCCTTGACGCCGAGCCCGAGCACGATTTCGGCAAGGGCAAGACTCTGCCCGAGATGAAGGGTAAGATCGAATTCAGACACGTTACGTTCTCCTTCGACCGCACGAAGAAGGTGCTGGAGGATATCAACATAAAGATAGAGCCGGGCGATATCGTGGGTATCGTCGGTACGACGGGATCGGGTAAATCGACCCTTGTAAACCTCTTTTTGCGCTACTACGACCACTATCAGGGCAAGATCCTTGTCGACGGGGTGGATATACGCAAGATAGATATGGAATATTACCGCTCGCAGATCGGTTACGTTCAGCAGGAGCCGATGATGTTCCACGACACCATATTCAATAACATAGCCTACGGCAACACCTCCTACTCGGTCGATGACGTTATGCACGCCGCGGATATCGCGAATGCGCACGAATTCATCGTGCGTCAGCCCGACGGCTACGACGCCGTGCTCGGCGAGAGGGGCGTCGGACTCTCCGGAGGGGAGCGGCAGAGGCTCTCTATCGCCCGCGCGGTGTTGAAGAACCCGAGCATACTTGTATTCGACGAGGCGACCGCCTCGGTCGACTCGGAGACCGAGCACCTGATACAGGACGCGATCGAGCGGCTGATAAGCGGCAGAACGACCATTATGATAGCGCACCGCCTCTCTACCCTCAGCAAGGCGAACAAGATCATCGTCGTCGATAACGGCAAGATCCTTGAATTCGGCTCGCCCGAGGAGCTGCTTGCCAAGAAGGGCAAGTATTGGAAGCTCGTGCAGATACAGTCTATGGCAGACCGCGTAGCCGAGCAGAAGCGCGCGGAAAAATTTGAGTGAGGTGACGGGATATGGCACGATATATAATTACCGACCGTGACAGGATAACACGCACCGATACATACCTTGTGAGGGTGGAATGCGAGAACGGAGAGGTTCTCTCCGATCTGGAGCCACGCAGACTTTTCCCCGTGACGGCACCCGATACCTACGTCACTCTGCTTGACGAAAAGGAAAAAGAAAAAGCGCTTATCAAATCGCTTGATGACCTTGATGCCGAATCGAGGAAAGCGATCGTCGGTTGCTTTGAGGACTACTATATGATCCCGAAGATAACCGCCGTGCTCGGGGTCGAGGATAGGCTCGGCACGCTGAAGTGGCACGTCAGGACCGATCGCGGTGAGGTTACCTTCCGCATCCGGAACCGCCATAGCGATATCAAGGTGCTTGACGGTGACCGACTGCTCGTGCGCGATTCGAACGATAACCGATACGTTTCCGACCTCAAGGCGCTTGACCGCGCAAGTATGAGGAATATCTTCAGCTATCTGTAAGAGGCTGCGCCGCACGGTTCACGAAGAGTGTGAACCGTGCGGCGTTTCTTGTTTACAATGAGCTTTGGCGTTTGCTCTTCGCATGCTCGGGCAAGGCGAACACTTTTGGGCGATTTTCACCCGTTAACCCGTCAGTGAGCTTCACCCGTTAGCCCGTCAGTGAGCTTCACCCATTAGCCCGTCAGCAAGTTTCGGTCAAGCCTTTTTAAAGGCTTGCGGAGACCCGAGGCAGAGCCTCGGGTCGCGCGTC
>CAYWVC010000087.1:0-4433 GCA_964461635.1 uncultured Lachnospiraceae bacterium | reverse complement strand
TTAATTCGATTTAATTTTTCGAGAAACGGATTTGCAAGTATGAGCAGAAATACTATGTTTGAGATTACATAGATTACCATAACAGATAAGCTTGACGCAACATTTACAAGATATCTCGACAATAAGAATTCGCCGTCAAGAGATAATGTTGTCCAAATATCCATAGTGAGAGAAAAAAGTACGCCGCCGAATGCTCCGACAATTGAAAGTATAATTCGGTTTGGCTTTTTGCTTTTTTTAAAAATCACACCGGACAAAAAGCCTATAAATCCCCATGCGAACATTTGAAAAGGAGTCCACGGACCTTGTCCGATATATATATTTGATACGACGGCTGTCATACTGCCGACAATAAAGCCGGCTTCCGGACCGAGTGCTATGCCTGATATGACGGTAATCGCCGTCACCGGTTTGAAAGAAGGTATGGGCACGAATATCAATCTTCCGACGACCGAAAATGCCGTCATCACAGCGATCACAATCATCTCACGCGCCCCACTTTTTCCACTCTCAAATCTGACAAAGAAAGGAATACAGGAAAGAATGGCTATGATAATGGAAATAATATTATATTTTCTGTCTTCGAAAAGCCATACACCGAGCCAAATCGCAAAAGGAATCAGAACAAACAAAATACTAATCGTTATACATGTCGCTAAAAACTTTTTATTACCTTGATTCATTGTCTTATCTTCTTTCCGTTTGCAAGACACAGTTTTACCGCCATATCTACCGTTACCGCATTTTCAAACATCGGTCTTGTCATTCTTGCAGCAGCTGTTGTATAATAGCGATTGGTGGTAAAAAAATCAACACGGTTCGAAACAGAAACGATCTGTCCGTCGAAGAACATCGCACATCTGTCGGCATATTCCGCCGCAAACTCGACATCATGCGTAACGATAACGATAGTTTTACCATTACATTTCAACTGTGAAAGAATTTCGGCAAAAGTTTTTTTGGAATATGCATCAAGACCTTTCGTTGGCTCATCGAGCAATATTATTTTCGGATTCATCAAAAGGATTTTGGCAAGTGCGGCTTTTTGCTGTTCACCACCTGACAAATCATAGGGATGGCTTTCAAATAAATGCTTAATATCAAGACATTCACCAAGTTCTTCGATTTTCCGTTCTGCATCGGATTTAGCCATTCCAAGTAGTTTTGTTACTTCAAAAAGATCCGCATACACGGTATTCTTTACAAACAGGTTTTGTGGATTTTGCGGCAGGCAGGCAATATTATCTCTATATAACGTATTACCGTTGTACTCCTTTATCTTCTTGTTCCAAATGCGGTATTTTCCCTTGTACAGTCTGCGAACGCCTGAAAGAATACGCAAAAGTGTGGTTTTTCCTGCACCGTTTGCACCGAGAATACAAAGTATTTCGTTCTCATATACCTTAAGATCAAGCCCCGAGAGAACATCCGGAAGCTCGCGCTCATAACGAAAATAACCTCCTGCCACCTCAATAGCAATCCTTTTATTGCTTATATCGGTTGTATCAAGCTCGATACGTGTAATATCGGAATTATAATTATCTGCAATATATTGCTTACCTTCTTTTACCGTGAGAGGATTTGTCCCATTTCCGTCAAGTGCGGAGAATAAACGGAGCGCCGCAGGCATACCGATGCTTAGTTTGTGAACGGACGCATTTTGGGCAAGCTTTTCTCCGATTTTCCGTGGTGTATCAAATAAGCAAACCGAAGCCTTATCCATAAGCACGACCTTACTTGCCATAGGAAATACCTCTTCGAGTCTGTGTTCTGCAATAATAACAGTGATGCCGAGTTCTTCGTTTATTTTACGAAGCGAAGCCAAAAATTCGGAAGCGGCTATCGGATCAAGCTGTGCAGTGGGTTCGTCAAGAACAAGCACGTTCGGATTCATAACCATAACCGATGCCAAAGACAAAAGTTGTTTTTGCCCACCTGAAAGCTCGCTTGTTTTTTTATGATACCATTCTCCGATTCCGAAGAATCCGCAAATTTCGGCAACCTTTCGTCTTATAATATCTGTTTGTTCTCCAAGACTTTCAAGACCGAAAGCAAGCTCATGCCACACTTTATCCGTTACGGTCTGATTATCGGGATTTTGCATTACGTATCCGATTTCGCAAACAGATTTTCTTTCTTCCAGTGAATCTATGTTTACACCGTTATAAGTAATACTTCCTTTCAATACACCGGCAGGGCGAAGTTGTTTTTTTAACAGTTTTAAAAGTGTCGTTTTTCCACATCCCGATTCACCGCACAAAAGTACAAAATCACCGTTTTCAATATCGAGATTAATATTATTAAGTGCACAGGATTTTGCACCGTTATATGTAAAATTCAAATTTTTGATTTCAAGTAATGCCATAAGATATTTTCCTTAACCTCCATAAAGATCGACGAGAAGCACAAAAGTGCGAGTGATGAATAAAGAACATAGAGCATAGGCGTTCCTTCTATTACGGTAATAGTGGGATAGTAGTAAAATTCGGATGCTCCGAGCATAATCAATAACAACGAAATAAGACCAAACACTACGTCAAATACAAGATATATGAGATCCGAAGCGGTAAAGCGATAGATAGAGTAACTTGAACGACCTTTTAATCCATAGCCTCTCGCACGCATACTGTCTGCGGTATCGACCGAGGTTTCGAGACTGTTGGTAAGCAGAATGGAAAGCACGCGCATTTTACTGCGAATTTTATCCACATAGCTCTGCGTAGCATATATACCGAGCGCTTTTTGTGCCTCATTGATCTCTTTGTATTTTCTTTTTAGTTTTGGAATAAAGGCAAGTATCATCGAGAGGACAAGAGAGAGCTTCGGTATCACTCTTCCGAATAAATATATAAATTTATCGCTTGTCATAATTTCGGTATAGCATCGGCAAAGGTAAAATACCGACATAAGCATTATAGATGCAAATGCACCATATATAATAGCTTCTTTTGTTACAGGATTGTCATTCAGAAAAAACAGTATCGTTTCTCCTTTATGCACAAATATCGGATTTGTAAGTGCTATCATCAGCGTAAGCGGAACGCTGTATGCAAGACTTGAAAGCAATTTGCGAATTCCTATCAGTATTCCGCAAAAAGCAACGCTTGTCAAATAGCATATGATGATAATTATGGGATTCATTGTAAGCATGGCTATCAGCAGAAGCAACATAAAATATGTAAATGCGGTAATAGGATGGAGCCTGTCAAAATATCTCATTGTTCCACCTCCCAATAACATCCCACATCACGCCCGAGATTGCAGGTGTAGCACCATATGATCTCGTCGCCGTCCTTAAGCTCGTATTTTGAGCAACCATAATTAGGGAACTCATTATTCACCATATACATCCATCCGGAAAGCTCTCCGCAGCTGAATTCGTACAAATGATTGATACCTTGTACATAAACGCTTCTGTAATTTTCGGAATAGATACATTCCATATGGATTTTATTATATCTGATTGCTCTGTCAAGAATTTCATAAACCGTATCGCCGGGGCGAAGCACATATTCTTTTCTCTCAAGAATAATCCCATCCGATGGCACGTATTTTTCATACTTTAATGCAGGATCGAGATCATTCCAATTATCAAGGATCGTATCGCAACGAATCGTAAGATAGACCGTTTCGCTATCCTCGGTAATATCATCAATATGGGTTAAATAATATTCGTCAACCGTTTGTATTTTCGTCCCCGAGAAAACGAATATCAAAACAAACACAATTACCGCGATTGCGAATAAATCTTTTTTCATTCGTCACTTTCGGGCATAGCGTTTGCAGCCCTTTCCTTTCTTCTCTTTTTAGTTCGACAAATAACGGTTGCCGTTATGATTCCCGCAAATCCCAAACCGACTCCGCTGATCCATACGGCAAGATATAAATTATCTGCCTGCGTTTTACACTTAAGAAGGCCTTCCACATCTGAAGGCTCGAATTGACCTCTGTCATACTCTGATAAAGCCATATATCTGTCGTAAAGCTCGTGTGCGGTCTTTCTGTCCGCAAGTCCAATGCTTTCAAAAGGATATAGCTTGTTTTTGATATCCGATTTAATTGCATCTATTTCGACTTGGATAAGATCGATTTCATTCTTTGCTTTTTCAAGCTTTATATAATAACTTTGCTTGCCTTCAAAGTCAAAACAATTTCGTATCTTATTCCAAAGCCTTAAAACCTCACTTCTGTTCGCGGTTGTTAATTTTGAGGGCAAAGCGTCGACCGCTTTTTTATCTGTATCGGTAAATTCTTCAATCGGTTCGATAACACCGGCATCTCCGCTGTTATACTCGATTTTTTCTTCGGCATAAGGAATGCCGACAAAACAAAGCAAATCCGAAAGCTTGTAATAATTGCTCACGTAACTTCTTTCGGCACTGTCTATTTGTAAATAATTATCATATGCCGCTTGAATTTCGGCAACACTTGAC
>CAYWVC010000086.1:0-4446 GCA_964461635.1 uncultured Lachnospiraceae bacterium | reverse complement strand
ATTGAATTTGCCAGATACACTAGAGCAGAACAGGTTGAATGCGTGAAAGAGGACATGAAGAGATTCATACAGATGGGGCGGAGCTTTAGTTACTTTGAGTTGCCGCCGGATAAGGCAGGTGATTGTGCGTGAGATATCATAATATCACAAAAAACGATATACTCAACGGAGACGGGCTTAGGGTTGTATTATGGGTATCCGGCTGTGAACACCACTGCAAAGGCTGCCAGAATCCGGTCACATGGAATCCTGATGATGGGTTGGAAATGACGGTTGCGGAGTTGGCAGAAATTGCAGACCAGTTGAGTAAGGATTACATTTCGGGAATTACATTTTCCGGCGGCGATCCATTGCATCCAAGAAACAGAGAAATAATTTACAAGATTGCGCACTGGGTAAAGAAAGCATTTCCCCAAAAAACAGTTTGGTGCTACACGGGATATCTGTTTGAAGAAGTAAAAGATTTACCAGCTATGCAGTACATAGATGTGTTGGTGGACGGGAGATTTGTACAGGAACTGGCAGATCCTCAGTGCAAGTGGCGCGGCAGCACGAATCAGCGTATTTGGAGGAAGAAAAACGGTGCATGGGAGGTGGATGGAAGTGAGTGAAGAATATTGGAAGCGAGAAGCGCAAGCTCAGGCGGCAGCTGCTGGTGAATTCAAGATGCTTCTGACACTGCGTTTGGAGGAACTGCAGACCGAGAAAATATCATTGCAAAAATATTTGATACTTGAAGACAATGACCTTGATCGGGTGATTTTGCAGTGGAAGATAGAGCAGCTGCAAAAACATATTGAGTGGTTCGAAAGTGCATTGCTGAATTGAAAATGAAAGGAGGTATAGTTGTCCGGACGTAAAAGTATACTTACTTTCAAAATTGAATGGCATTAACAAGAAAAGAAATAAAAAATAGGTATTTGCAGAAATGTAAAGAAAACGGACTTTGCCTTGTTTGTGGTAAGGAAAAAGATAGAGATGGATACTGCTGTACTTCCTGCAAAGAAAAAAATAACAAAAGAAAACAAGAAGACAGAGATTGGCGCCGGGAGAACCGTATATGCACTACTTGTGGGAAAGAAAGAGTTTTTGGTAATGAAAAGACTTGTTTGGAATGCAGAGTAAAAAGTGCTGAAAGAAGGGCGCTGTATACAAGTGAGCAAAAAGAAAAGTATAAGAAGATAACATTAAAACGGACAAATAAAGTCTATAAAGAGTCTCTGCAAAACGGAATATGTACAGGATGCAATAAAAGAAAAGCAGAGGAGGGAAGAAGAAAATGCCGTTTGTGCCTTAATAAAGATGCGGAACGGCAAAGGGCAAAGCGTATTAATAAACAAAATATAAGAGAATACAGAAAAGTAAATCATTTATGCTATTATTGCGGCGGTATAATTGAAAACCAAAGTAAAAATGTATGTAATGCCTGTAGTAAAAAAATGGCAGAATACAGCGCCAGAGCGAAAAAAAGTAAATATTGGAAACAAGAAAACAACCTGATTTTTAGAAATAATTAGAGGTGGAGCGGTTTATGAGGTCAAAATTCGAGAGACTAAGTAAGCCAGAACTTGATTTCTTTACCGATAATTGCAATTTTTCCAAAGAAGAAAACATAATATTAAATATGGCATGCACTGGAAATAGTGAAATTCAAATAGCGGAAAAAGTAAATCTATCTGTTTCCAGCGTTACCAAGAAAAAAAGAAGAATTCTGCTGAAAATGATGGAATTTTTGGAGGGTTTAGAAGAAGTGACCACAATTTATGTAAATGGTAAACGTGTCACGAAAGAGGAATTAAAAAATTATGAAATACAGATAGAGAATGTAAAAAAGATACTTTCAGAGAAGTTGACGAAAAGGAAATAGTTTCATATAATGGCTGGGAGTAAAAACCTGGCCATTGCTTTTAGGAGGAATGGCAAAATGAAAAAAATGAACGTAGCGTATCTGAGAGTATCAACCGAAGCACAGACAGAAAAATACGGCTTAGATATGCAGAGACAAAAAATTCTTGATTATTGTGAAAGAAATGGAGTCAGTATTGAAAAATGGTATGTCGATGGTGGATACAGTGGGAGCAAACTTGACAGACCGGAAATGCAGAAGCTTCTTGATGATGCCAAAAACAATCTAATAAAATCCGTATATATTTATAAGCTGGATAGATTAAGCAGAGATACTGCGGACACTTTGGAATTGATGTATAGAATCCTTCCAAAATACGGAGTAAATGTAGTTTCAATGACAGAGGAAATACGTACTAACAATCCCATGGACAAGGTTATGTTGACAATGAATGCTGCTATGAATCAATATGAGCGTGAAGTTATTCGCATGAGAATGTCTGCCGGAATGGTTGAGCGCGTGAAAAAAGGTTATTGGATGGGCGGCGGCCGTATTCCGTGGGGATATTATTATGACCGGAATGATGGCATACTACATGTTGATAAAGAGCAGGCGGAGCAGGTTAGGAATGCGTATAAACTATATTTAGATGGTTATTCTTGCGACAGAATATCACATATACTTGGCTTTAAAGGCGAAAGAATTGTAATACAGATTCTGAAAAGAAAATCTAATATAGGACTCATTGAATATAAAGGAGAAGTATACAAGGGTCTGCACGAACCAATAGTAGACGAAAAAATATTCTGGCAAGTTCAGGATATGATGAAGAAGCGAAGCACGAATTCACATGTAGCCAATAATCATCTTTTGACAGGATTGTGTTATTGTGGAATATGTGGGGCTAGGATGCGTTATCAGAAATGGGGAAGTTACCATAAGCTTGTGTGCTATTCGCAAGACAGGAATGGCGGCAAGGAATATATGTGGAAATCTGACCATTGTACAAACGCAAAGCCAAATGCGGCACCTGTAGAAGAGGAAATAGAGGATTGTTTTAGACAATTTTCTGTAAAACTGGAAAAAACAAGCAAAAAAGAAGATTGCAAGGCAGAGGTAATTGAAAAAGCAGTAAAAAATACAAAGGCAAAGATCAAGAAAATGTATGACGTTTATTTCAATAATCAAAGTGATAATCTGTTTGAAATGATTGGAGAAGAGGAAAGAAAACTTCGAGAACTCGAAAACGATTTAAGAGAAGAGAAAGTTTCAGAAAAAAAGAAAGAATCAGAAGAAAAAATAGAAAACATTAAAGCTATGGGTGATGTGTGGGAAGAACTTGATACAAAAATGAAGAATAAGGTATTAAAAGAATGTGTAGAAAAAATTGTGGTAACGAATGGAAACG
This sequence comes from uncultured Lachnospiraceae bacterium, assembly GCA_964461635.1. GTDB lineage: Bacteria > Bacillota > Clostridia > Oscillospirales > CAG-272 > RGIG3994. The sequence goes on along the minus strand of CAYWVC010000086.1, from coordinate 1,192 downwards.
TAGAAATTTATTTCCGCACTTTTTTATAATCACTTTTCACCCCTATCTATAATCAGCCCCGTAGCGTAAGGAAGGGGAAAACACAAAAGAAATAGGCAATGCTAGGTTTTTACTTTACTTTTATTAAAATATGACGGTTTTGCCGTCTTTTTTTATGCGAAAATTTAGACATAAGGAGTTGATTTTATGCTCAGTGATAAATTGCTCGAAAAGATTTTTGCAGATGAAGATATAAGGAAAATGTCTGTCAGTGAACAATCAATGATAGCAAACGCAATCGAACGAGTTTTAGAAGAAGTGAAGGAGGAAAATCCTTATGCCAGTTTATCCGAACTACTCAATGCCAATGAATAACGGCTATAATCCACAATTCCAAAATCCGTATCAACAGAGAATGGATTTTTTGCAGAGCTATCAGCAGAGTTTGCAGCAGCCGGTTCAGATGCCGCAGGTAAATCAACCTATGACGATGGGATTGAATGGAAAATTTGTTCAAAGCGTAGAAGGCATAACTGCGAATGATGTCCCTATGGACGGTTCGGCAGCAGTATTCCCAAAGCAGGACATGTCAGAAATATATATTAAATTCTGGGAAAACAACGGTACAATCCGTACAATCGTTTTTAAGCCAGTTTTGGAACAGAACCTTAACAATTTACAGCAGACGGAAGAAAAAACGATTTTAAGCATATCTGAAAGCGTCACAGGGGCATTTATGGAACGGTTTGATAGCTTGGAAAAGCAAATAAATGATTTAATGGCTAAAACTACGAATAAAACGACTGTTTCTAGGACTAAAAAGGAGAGTGTAGAGAATGAATAGTATTTCAGCGATGATACAAAAAATTTCACAGGGTTGGGATTTCTTGAAAATCTATACAGCAATTAAACAATCCAAAAATCCGAAACAATTAGTTATACAGACTATGGAAAAGTATGGTGGAGATAATCCAATGGCTAAAAATTTGATTGCTTTTGCGAAAGATGATGACACAGAGAATATTACTAAATTTGCAAGAAACATCTGTTCTCAGTACGGGGCAGATTTTGATACGGAATTTGAAAAATTTCAAAAGACATTAGAGAAAATGTAATTTTGTACATTACAGAAGCGTCCGGGGCTTTTGTTTGTAAATAAAAAAAGATATGGAGGTATCACTATGTTTAATACAGGTGGATATTCATTAGCCGA
>CAYWVC010000085.1:0-4454 GCA_964461635.1 uncultured Lachnospiraceae bacterium | reverse complement strand
TCTCGATCAGCAAGATCACCTACAACAACGGTTACAAGAAGGAATATGTGGCCGGCGAGACCTTCAGCATGGAGGGTCTGGTGCTGACCATCGTGTATGACGATTACTCGACCGAACCGGTGGATATGTCCCGCGTGACACTGGTCAGTCCCGCCGGGGAACTGGGCATTTACAACTGGACGGTGACGCTTTCCTACGAGGGCGAGACAGTGGAGATACCCATTACCGTCAAAGCGGCAGGTGGCAACGACACTGCTACCGAGCCGCCTGCCGGTGATGACGGTGAGGAAACACAAAAGGGAGAAGCGGACGGTTCCAATGCTTGGGTCATCATCGTGATCGCGGTGGTTGCGGTGGTAGTCGCGGGAGCGGTCGTGACCGTCGTCCTGTTGCGTCGGAAAAAGCTTTCCGACGCAGGGGAAGGAAAACACCGCCTCAACACCACCATTATCTGGTGGATCGTGGCCGTGGTCGTGGTCATCGCCGTGATCGTGATCGGCAATGTGGTTTCGCGCAACGATAAGGATGCTCTGGCCAATGTTGCGGCGTACATCAATTATCACGCTAACGGCGGCGAATTTGATGATCACAGTGTTGAGAAGAACATTGGCTATGTGAGTAACTCCTTCCCGCTGGACATTCAGCACAAGAACAACATTGCCAAAGGGAATGTTGCCATCAGTGAGCGCAGTGGGTATACCTTCGCAGGATGGTATTTGCCGCAGTGCGATGCCAACGGAGATCTGCTGTACGAGGACGAGGCAAAGACCATCGTTAAGGTGGGCGCCCCCTACGATTTCGGGAAGCGTCTGGCGGATGACAGCGAGATCGACCTGTACGCCAAGTGGGAAAAGGACGAGTATGTGTCGGTGGTTTTGGCCGGCGATGCCGTCACGGATAAGGCCGGGCAAAGCTATGCCGTCGGTGACGAGATCAGGAAGTTGAACTTTGAGTCGGGCTCGGTCTCCAAGATGACCGGCTCCCGTCTCCTATCCCTGGAGCGCGGTTCGTTCACCTTCGTGGAGTACTATTACGACGATGCTTGCACACAGGCTGTATCCTGGCCTATCTATGAGGAAGCCGGGAAGGAGACCTACACCGTTTACGCCAAGTTTATCAAGGGCGAGTGGGAGATCGTGTCCGACAGATTCTCGGCGGAGGATATGTTGAGCCAACTGAACGCGGCCGTGAACTACTATGTGATCTGTGATATCGACATGGAGGGTGCAAGCATCTCCACTGCCACGACCGTAAAAGCTACGGTGGAGGGCAATGGGCATACCATTCGCAACTTCACCGTGACTAAGCAGAATGTCAAGGATGATGTCAGTGCCTTCGGCGCGGTCAGCCGCGACGCGAGCATATCTCAGCTGACACTGGCGGATATGACAGTCAGCGTTTCCGTCCAAAGCGGCGCACCCAATGTATACTTCCTGTTTTCGGAAATCGAAAAGGGAGCTTCCTTCGAGGGTGTGGCTGTCAGAGGAGCCATGATCGTCAAACACCCCGAGAACGCCGGTGTCTACATTGAGAACATTCAGCCCAATTTCCATGATGCGTGGATCATCGGCGGCGAGGATACGACACCTCTGACCGACGGGAGCATCACGGTCGAGGCGGAATGCTCTGTCAATGACGAGACATATACCTATTCCCGAACGGATTCCCATTCTTAATAGACGATTGTAAATGTCTTTTTTTCAGGGGGAAACTTCCTGAAGGAAGTTTCCCCCTGCCCCCCTTCAAGGACTTTTCAAACATATTTTGCTGTCGAGGAACGGTTTATTGACAGTTTTTCTCGTCAATTTCCGCCCAAGTGGGGCTCCTGCCCCACAATATATTCAGGAAATTGTACTTTTACAATCGGCTATCATTCTTAATTAAAGGAGCGTATACATGAAAACGACTTTCAAACGCATAGCTTGCTTGTTGTGCGCGATGGTTATGGCATTGAGCATGGTGAACTGCTCTTCCAACGACGATCCGAGCGGTGACGGCACATCAAACAAGAATTACACCTACGACCCCGAGACCCGCCCGCTGACCTTTGCAGTCGGCGCGCTGGATGGTAACTTCAATCCCTTTTTCTACACCTCTGCCAACGACGGCAGTATCGTCGCCATGACCCAGATATCCATGATGACCACCGACTCGGATGGCAATCTGGTCTGCGGGGACAAGTATGCTACCGTTTCTAAGGCATGGAAGCTGACCATGTATGATGCGAACGGCAATATCACGGATAGCGGCGACAATGACGGCTATAGCGACTATGAGTTCGTCATCAAGAACGGCATCAAGTTCAGCGATGGCGTGGACTTGACCATTGAGGATGTGCTGTTCAACCTGTATGTGTACTTAGACCCTATGTACACCGGTTCTTCCACGATCTACTCCACCGACATTCAGGGACTGAAGGCATATCAAGCACAGGATCCCTCCCTGACGGACGATTCCAATGTGGACTTCTCGGATAGCTTCTCGGCTGACGCACAGCAGAGAATGAACGATCTGCTGGAGTACCTGACAGAGAAGGATGTCGAAAAAACGACACAGATCGAGGCAGATATTGCAAAGACACTGGAGACCTATCGAGAGGAACTGACTTCTGACTGGACCACCGTTGCCGAGGCAGGCATGGAAAGCTACAAGGAGGATTACACCTTCACGGAGCTGTGGCAGGCATACCTCTTCAACGAGGGCATCATCCAGGTAAAGACCGAGCAGAATGCCAATGGCGTCAATGTCAAGAAAAAGGACGAAAACGGCAAGTACCTGACCGATCTGGATGACGAGAACAATGAGTTGACAAAAGAGATGGAAAAGGCTCTGACCTCCGAGAAGATCGCGGCGTATGCCTCTGCCAACGGTGTCAGCGAGGATGTGGCCAAAGAGGCTCTCATGAAGGAGGCGGCCATCAACGTTGTGTACGCCGCCAATACCTCTACCAATTCCGGTATTGCGACCATTTTGCAGTACTGGGCTACCGGTAGCACCATGCTGGAGAATTTTGCAGCCGAGGCGATGTCGAACTATTTCGCCGAAAACGGTGGCAAGGTCGAGAGCATTTCCGGTATCACCACTTACAAGACCTCTACCTTCGACGGCGCAGACCTGGGCGAGGAGCATGATGTTCTGAAGATCCGTATCAACGGCATTGATCCCAAGGCCATCTGGAACTTCTCCTTTGTGGTTGCCCCCAAGCATTACTACTCCGACGAGGCGTGGCTTGCCAATTATGACGGCTCGGTCTACAACGGCGTGGCGTTTGCCAACAAGACGTTCTTTGACGAGGTTCTGAAGGATGCGGACAAGAATGGTCTGCCCGTGGGCGCGGGTGTGTACAAGGCAACCGATGCCAAGAACAGCACCACAGTGGATAAGAACAGTTTCTTCAGCAACAACTATGTGTACTTTATCCGCAATGAGTATTTCGAGACGGTCGGCAAGGAGATCAACAACGCCAAGATCAAGCTGTTCCGCTACAAGGTGGTCAGCACCGACAATCTGATCTCCGCCTTGAAGGCAGGCGAGATCGACTACGGTGAGCCGAATGCCAAGCAGGAGAACATTTCTCTGGTCAGCGAGGTCAGCTCTCTGGGCTATAAGACCTACCGCACCGGCGGTTATGGTTATGTGGGTATCAACCCCAAGTATGTGCCTGACATTGAAGTCAGACAGGCCATCATGAAGGCCATGAATACCGCCTTGATCATCAATGACTACTACACCGCGCAGCTGGGTGAACTGATCTTCGTGCCCATGTCCTCCACCTCGTGGGCATACCCCAAGGATGCGACCACGCCCTATTACAGCTATACCACCAGCGTGGATGAGATACAGGATCTGGTCAAGTCTGCGGGCTGGACACTTAATTCGAACGGTATCTTTACCAAGAACGGCAAGACCCTGAAGCTGACCTTCACCATTGCCGGTGAGACGGTCGATCACCCTGCGTACACGATGTTCGAGCAGGCGGCTATCTTCTTGAACAAGTGCGGCTTTGACGTAACCGTCACGACCGATGTCAATGCCCTGAAGAAGCTGGCGAACGGCGGCTTGGAGGTATGGGCGGCGGCGTGGAGCTCGGCGGCTGATCCCGATATGTTCCAAAATTACCATAAGGATTCTACCGCAAGTGCTCTCAAGAACTGGTACTGCCAGGGGATGTTGGATGATACCACCGGTCAGTTTGATGACGAGAAGGTGTTGATCAACAGACTGGCTAAGCTGATCGAGGAGGGTCGTGAGACCAATAACCGCGACGAGCGTGCCGCCATCTACGCGGAGGCTTTGGATGTGGTCATGCAGCTGGCTACTGAGTTGCCCACCTACCAGAGAAATGATCTGGTGGTGTACAATACCGATGTGATCGATGTTAACACCCTCAACCAGAATCCCACGCACAATGAAGGCGTTGTCAGCAGAATCTGGGAGGTCGATTACAACTAAGG
>CAYWVC010000084.1:0-4542 GCA_964461635.1 uncultured Lachnospiraceae bacterium | reverse complement strand
TTTATCTATTGAAATTTGCCGTAAAACGTGATATACTGTATACAACGATACACGATCTTATCGAGAGTGGCGGAGGGACCGGCCCTGTGAAGCCCGACAACCTGCGATTTTACCGTAAGGTGCCAAATCCGGACAGATGAGGTATTTGAAGTCCGCTTCAATGCCGAGCGGACTTTTTTATTACGGAGGTTTTTTACTATGGCAAGAAAGCTTTTTACGTCGGAATCGGTGACCGAGGGACATCCCGACAAGATCTGCGACAAGATATCCGATTCCATACTTGACGAATGTCTGCGCCTTGACCCTACGTCGCGAGTAGCGTGCGAGACCTGCTGCACGACGGGGCTCGTGCTCGTGATGGGGGAGATAACGACTGAGGCGTACGTCGATTTTCAGCACGTGGTTCGCGAGACGGTGCGTGAGATAGGCTACGATCGCGCCAAATACGGCTTTGACTGCGACAGCTGTGCCGTGATCAGCTCGGTGCACGAGCAGTCGCCCGACATAGCCCTCGGCGTTGACCGCTCGCGTGAGGCGAAGGCGGGTGAGGATACCGACGGCTTCGACACCGGCGCGGGCGATCAGGGTCTTATGTTCGGCTATGCCTGCAACGAGACCCCGGAGCTTATGCCCTTGCCCATTTCGTTGGCTCATCGGCTTGCCCGCCGCTTGACCGAGGTGCGCAAGAACGGCACGCTGGCATACCTTCGTCCCGACGGCAAGACGCAGGTGACGGTCGAGTACGAGGGCAATATCCCCGTGCGCATCGACACGGTGGTGGTTTCGACTCAGCACAGCGCGGAGGTAAGCCTTGAGCAGATCAGCCGCGACCTTTACGATTGCGTTATCGAGCCCGTCATCCCGCGCGAGCTTCTGAAGGACACCCGGATCCTCGTCAACCCGACCGGGCGCTTCGTCGTCGGTGGACCCGCGGGCGACAGCGGCTTGACCGGCAGAAAGATAATCGTTGACACCTACGGCGGCTACGCGCGTCACGGCGGCGGTGCATTCTCGGGTAAGGACCCGACGAAGGTGGACCGTTCCGCAAGCTATGCGGCGCGGCACATTGCGAAGAACGTCGTCGCGGCGGGTCTTGCCGAGCGGTGCGAGGTTCAGATAGCCTACGCGATCGGCGTTGCGCGTCCCGTTTCGGTGCGCGTTGACACCTTCGGCAGCGGAAAGATCTCCGACGAACGGCTTGCCGACGCGGTGAACGGTCTGTTTGACCTTCGTCCCGCGGCAATAATCGAGCGCTTTGATATGCGTCGCCCGATCTACGCGCCTCTTGCGGCGTACGGACACGTCGGGCGCGAGGATCTCGGCGTTCGTTGGGAGCTCACCGACTACGTTGATAAGCTGAAGGAGCTCGTCTGATCGGTACCTTTTTCACGCCCCCGAATATAATGATAATGAAAATATTATTCGGGGAGGCTTGAACATAATGGAAACGGTAATTGCCGTCATTACGGCAATGCTTGCCGTGTTCGGCGCTTATTGTATCGTCAGGCTCTTTATATCGGAGCTTGCGTCGCCCTATCCGACGGCGATCGAGGTCGATGACCTTGCCGATGCCGAGGGCATAGCCGATATGCTCGGGGAGGCTTCGCTCCGGTTTCCGGACGGGAGGATCTTGCTCCTCCTTCCCGACGGGAGCCCCGCAGTCGATGCGGCAATGACGCTTGAACTCGGAAATAACGTGAAGCTTTTGAGGGTTACGGAGGTAAAGTGTGGCGGACAGCGATCTGCACGGGAATGAGAGGCTCAGCGGCAGTGTCGAGGAGATAATCTTCGCCAACGAGGACAACGGATATCATATTTTCGACCTTGCGACCGGGGACGGTGATCTTATCACCGCCGTCGGTCATTTCCCGTTCCTTGCGGTCGGGGACAACGTGGTGCTTTACGGTCACTGGGTACACAATCCGAAATACGGCAGGCAGTTCTCGGTCGAAACCTTTGAGAAGGAGCTGCCCGCGGATCGGGCGTCTATGCTCCGCTACCTTGCATCGCGCTCGGTCAAGGGCATCGGACCGCGTATGGCGCAGAAGATAATGGACGAGTTCGGCGAGGACGCGTTCGACGTGATAGAGAATCACCACGAATGGCTCACGAACGTGCCGGGGATCTCGGCAAAGAAGGCGCTTGCCATTCACGAGGATTTTTGCAGTAAGTCGGGAATGAGGCAGGCGATGCTCTTTTTCCGCGATTGGTTCGGACCCTCGGCAACCGTAAAGATATATAAAAAATGGGGCTCGCGCGCCATTGAGCTTGCGAAGAAAAATCCGTACCTCATTTGCAGTGAGATCGAGGGTGTGGGCTTTGAGCGCACCGACCTTATGGCTGAGAAGCTCGGAATAGACAAGTCGTCGCCCGATCGCGTCGATTCGGGAGTGCTGTACGTTCTTGCCCGCAACGAGCGACAGAACGGCAACGTTTGTCTGCCGCGCGAAAAGCTTTCGTCTGCCGCCGCGGAGCTGCTCGGTGTTGAGCCGGGGCAAGCATCGCAGTCTATTGAACGTCTTACGAAGTCGGGCAAGCTCAAGATGTTGCCCGCGGACGGAAACAACCTCGTCTATACCTCGGCATCGTATGACGCCGAGGGCTTTGTCGCCGACCGCCTCGTGCTGTTGGACAAGCTCTGCGTCAAGGCGGACGTATCGGATATCGAGCGTCTGATCGACCGATCGGAGCTGATGAACGGGATAAGCTACGCCTCGCTTCAGCGACGCGCGATCGCCAACGCGCTCTCGTCGGGGGTCACCGTGATCACGGGCGGTCCCGGAACGGGCAAAACGACGGTCATTCGCGCTCTGATCAATATATTCGAGGATATGAAGCTCAAGGTCGCGCTCTGCGCCCCGACGGGCAGAGCGGCAAAAAGAATGTCCGAGGCGACCTCGCACGAGGCAAAGACGGTCCACCGCTTGCTTGAGATGAGCTATTCGGAGGAAGGCACCGGGGGCTTTCAGCGCGACGGGGACGATCCGCTTGAGGAAAACGTAATTATAGTGGACGAGGCGTCTATGCTTGATATCTCGCTGACCTACGCGTTACTGAAGGCGATACGCCCGGGGTCACGCTTGCTCATAATAGGCGATGCCGATCAGCTCCCGTCCGTGGGGGCGGGCAACGTTTTGCGCGATATTATAGACAGCGGAAAATTTAGCACCGTTTGCTTGACGGAGATATTCCGTCAGGCAAGGGAGAGCCTTATCGTTACCAACGCGCACGCCATAAATAACGGCGAAATGCCCGATCTTTCGGTGAAGGACAACGATTTCTTCTTTATGGCTCGCCGAACCGACCGCGAGACAGCGCAGACGGTCGCCGATCTTTACGCCAACCGCTTGCCGCGCGCTTACGGCGAGGCGGAGCGAGAGGGGATACAGGTCATCGCGCCCTCCCGCCGAGGCGAAACGGGGACCGAGAATCTGAACCGCGTGCTTCAGCAGACGCTTAATCCCCCGTCGCCCGATAAAAAAGAGTACAAATATCGCGACACCGTATTTCGTGAGGGGGATCGCGTGATGCAGACCCGAAATAACTACGAGATAGAGTGGGAGAGCGACGGAAACAAGTCGGGGCAAGGGATATTTAACGGCGATATAGGCGTTATAACCGAGGTAAGGCGAGCCTCCCTGACCGTCGATTTTGACGGCAGGGTCGTTAATTACGAATACGAGCTGCTTGACGACCTTGATATCGCCTATGCCGTGACCGTTCATAAGAGCCAGGGAAGCGAATATCGAACGGTGATAATTCCCGTGTGCACCGCGCCGCCGCCCCTTCTGACGCGGAATCTGCTCTACACCGCCGTTACGCGCGCGCAAAAGCGCGTGATACTTGTGGGACAGGAGGCAACGGTTGCCCGTATGGTCGGGAATGCGCGTCATTCGATGCGCTATACCGGGCTTATGCTCCGCTTGAAGGATAAAAGATGAACGAGACCGTAAAGAATTTTCTGAACGTTTTCAAATGCCCCGTATGCCTTGAGCCGATAAGTCTCGGTGAAGAGGAAGGCACGCTTTGCGGGCTCTGCCGGGCGAAGCTTGAGAGCGAGAAGCGCGAGATCTGCGTCGATTGCGGACTTCCCGCGCCGCTTTGCCGTTGCCCGGGCGAGCTTATGGGTGCTCACACGTCGCGAAGACTGGTTAAGCTGACCTTTTACGTGGCGGGAAGCGGAAGCGCGTCGGATCGCCTCGTCGTGTATATGAAGCACAATCTTGATCGCCGAGCCTTTGATTTCACCGCGAAACAGCTTGCGCCGGCGATCCTGTCGGAGCTCTGCTCCCGCGGCGTTTCGCCGGAGTATTGTATCGTTACCTATGCGCCGCGGAGCGCACGCGCCGAGCGCCGCGACGGATTTGATCAGGGCAGAGAGCTTGCGCGGGCGGTCTCGGCCTTCACCGGAATCAAATTTGAGGATATTATTCGCCGTAAACGCGTCGGCAGGATGCAAAAGACGCTTGATCACGCGTCAAGAAGCAAAAACGCCAAACGAAATTTCTTTGTGGACGGCGGAACCGATCTCGCCGGGTACGG
>CAYWVC010000083.1:0-4654 GCA_964461635.1 uncultured Lachnospiraceae bacterium | reverse complement strand
GTGCGACAGCACTGCATCACTTGCCCGCAAGGGCAAACATCACTCTTTACAAGCTCTCGATAATGTGCTAAAATATAGATAGAAAGCGAGGTGCTACTATGGCAGAATCCAAGCTCCGTGATCTTTCAATGGATTTTTCCGTTGACATTATTAATCTTGTTAAATATCTCAAATCCAACCGCGAAACGATTATTGCGAATCAAATTGGCAGAAGCGGCACTTCAATTGGTGCAAATATTCACGAAGCGCAGTATGCGCAAGGCAAAAAGGATTTTATATCCAAGCTTGAAATCGCCCTCAAAGAGGCAAGCGAAACAGGTTATTGGCTTGAGCTTTTGCACAGAACAAATTATATCGACGATACTCAATATAAAATTCTTTCAGATAAGTGTGCTTCAATTCGTGTTATGCTAATCGCATCTTGCAAAACCGCAAAATCTTCTCAAGGTAGCAAATAAGATTGTTTTGAAAGCCTCCACTTATAGCATAATGTTACATAATCACGGTACTATATAGTTTCCTTGTGCATCATAAAACGGAGATCCCCAAGAACAGTAATTTCCTTTGGAATCGTAGAAAGCACCTCCCGGCATACAATAATTGCCCTTGAAATCATAGAATGGTGCCCCCCATTCGCAAATGTTGTTCTTTGCATCATAGAATGGCGCGCCCGGCGTGCAATAGTTGCCTTTCGAGTCTTGGAAAGCGAATGCTTTGTTCGCAATGCTTTTAGAAGCAACCTCGGATACGCTGGGACAGTTATTTACAACACGAACTACATTAGTATTTCCGGAAGGTCCAAAGAAAGACCCTACTCTGTTAAATGTGTCCGCCACCTTAAGTAATTTAAGTCTTTTCTTCGAAGGTTCATAACCCCTCTCTGCCGCCTTCATCAACCAATACTTTGCGGTTCTCATATCTTGATAAAGAATGTTGAGTCTTCCAACTTCATCCATCGCCGGCAGATAACCTAAATTAGCCGCTTTTTCGTAAAAATAGTTGGCGGTTAAATCTATGTGTACACGTTCTTTTCCAAGATAACATTTTGCCGGCAACGCGCCTCGAGCCGCTAACCATCCCAAATTAAACCATGCTTCCGGAATATTGCCATGCGCCGCCGCAGCTTTGAAATACATAACGGATTCACTATACTTCTTGTAGTGTTCAAGCAGAATGCAACCTGTAAGATGGCAACTTTGGGCATAAGATATATCAAGTGCGGACACCCCCAATACAGTTGCAGCGTGTGCGTAAACATAAGCTTTTTCCATATCTTTTGGCAATCCCAAACCATTATAATACATCCGCGCCAAGTTTTTTGCGGCGAATCTGTTGCCATTGTCCGTGCGTATGGCTTTTAGAAACCATTCTACGGCTTTCTTGTAGGACTTTTCGAATGTATCTCCGGCTTCGTACATTAGCCCTATATAATTCATCGCTTCCGAAACTCCGAGTTCAGCGGCTTTGACAAAGCACTGCGATGCTTTTTTATGATCTTTGGGATATCCGTTTGTTCCGGTATAATAAAAATACCCTTGGTTATAGGTGTTAATCGCTTCTTGCGTCATCGTTTCCCTCCAAAATTCAAAAATGTGCTAACCAAAGTCAACGCGCAAAAAATCAAACTCCGATTGCCGCAAAACCAACCTTTATGCTTGACAACATTGCAATAATATGCCATCAAAAAAGCGTTCCGTTAATTATGCGTTATCATCATATCATATATTATTATTTTTTGCAATAGGAAAAAGCAATAAACCATACAAGAAAAAACAGCGGCACCTATTCTGCCCTGACAACGAAAAAAGCACTTGCGTAAGCAAGTGCTTTTTGTGTGGTGCCGGAAACGGGGATCGAACCCGTACGATATTCGCATATCACGGGATTTTAAGTCCCGGGCGTCTGCCTGTTCCGCCATTCCGGCGATTATTATCGCTACCGTATCATTATACTATCCCGATCGCCGTTTGTCAATATCCGCGTCGGCTTTTCTGCGGGAAGCCCCCCCGCAGGACCGTTTTTTGCGGTCCTGCGGGGAAAGCGCCGTTACGTCCGATCATTCAAGCTCAAACGCACCGGTATAGAGACGGTAGTACGTTCCCTTCTCCGCTATAAGCTTCTCGTGATTTCCGCGCTCAATGATCCTGCCGTGATCGAGGACCATAATAACGTCGGAGTTGCGCACCGTGGAGAGTCTGTGCGCTATGACAAAGACCGTTCTGCCCTTCATCAGCGCATCCATTCCCTTCTGCACTATCGCCTCGGTACGGGTATCTATCGAGCTCGTCGCCTCGTCAAGTATCATAACCGGGGGATCGGCGACCGCGGCGCGGGCGATCGAAATGAGCTGACGCTGTCCCTGTGACAGACCCGAGCCGTCGCCCGTCAGCATAGTATCGTAACCGTCGGGCAGCATCCTGATAAACCCGTCGGCATTCGCAAGCTTTGCGGCGGCTATACATTCCTCGTCGGTCGCCTCCAACCTTCCGTACCTTATATTCTCCATAACGGTACCGGTAAAGAGGTTGACGTCCTGAAGCACTATACCGAGCGAGCGGCGAAGATCGTCCTTCTTGATCTTGTTAATATTGATGCCGTCGTAGCGCACCTTACCGTCGGCAAGGTCATAAAAGCGGTTGATAAGGTTCGTAATGGTCGTCTTTCCGGCTCCGGTCGCCCCGACGAGAGCCACCTTCTGTCCCGGTCTGGCGTAAAGCGTGATGTCGTGCAACACGATCTTCTCGCCGTCGTAGGAGAAGTCCACCTCGTCGAACACAATGTCGCCCTCAAGCTTCGTGTAGGTCACGCTGCCGTCCGCGGTGTGCGGATGCTTCCACGCCCAAAGCCCAGTGTGCTCGGCAGTCTCGCACAGCTCGCCGCCGTCACCGTATTTCGCGTTTACAAGGGTGACGTACCCGTCGTCGGTCTCGGGCTCCTCGTCAAGAAGCGAGAATACCCTCTCGGCACCCGCCATCGCCATCGCGATCGAGTTGACCTGGTTCGTGAGCTGGGTGATCTGGTTGGAGAATTGACGGGTCATACCGAGGAAGGACACGACGACCGCGATCTCAAGGAACTTGTGCTCCGATCCGTTTATGAGCCAATTGAGCGACGGGTTCACCGTGTTGCCTATCAGGAGCACGCCGCCCGTGAAGGCAACGAGAACGTAAAGAATATTACCTATATTACCCATAATGGGCATCAGAATATTCGCAAACTTATTCGCCTTCGTCGCGTCGGCGCAAAGCTGATCGTTTATGCGGTCAAAATCGCGCTCCGATTCCTTCTCGTGGCAAAATACCTTGATAACCTTCTGCCCGTGCATCATCTCCTCGATAAAGCCCTCGGCTTTACCGAGCGTCTTTTGCTGGCGCACGAAGTACTTCGCGGAATTCCCGCCGATGAACTTCGTCACGAAGAGCATTCCGATCACGCCGACGAAGACGACGAGAGTCAGCCATACCGAGTAGTAAAGCATTATCGTAACGAGCGCGATAAGCATCAGCGCGGACTGAAAGAGGCTCGGGAGCGATTGAGATATCAACTCGCGCAGGGTGTCGATATCGTTCGTGTAATACGACATAACGTCGCCGTGATTGTGAGTGTCGAAATACTTTATCGGCAACGACTGCATACGCGAGAACATCTGCATACGCATCTTGCTGAGGAAGCTCTGCGTGACCCTTGCCCCCAGCTGAGTATACAGCGTTATGACGATCAGACCGAGAACGTATATCGCCACCATCGTAAGGATGGTGCGTATCAGATCGGGTGCCATAGCCGCGTAGACCTCGGAGGCGACGCCGCCCGCCTTCACCTGTGCGAGCCCCGTCTCGATGTAGGACGCGATCGTCTTAACGTATATCGACGGTGCAACGTTTATCAGTGCCGAGATCGCAATAAGCCCGAAAACGGCGATTATCTGCCACTTGAAATTTTTGAACGAGAAGGCTATCAGACGCTTGACAGTGCCGAAATGGATCTTCGGCACCTCCCGCTTCTGTCCCTTCGCGCGTTTCATATTCTTCATACCGTTCATTCGGCATCACTTCCCTTCGTCTGAGAGGTATATACCTCGCGGTATATATCGCTCCGCTCAAGAAGCTCCCCGTGGGTGCCCGCCGCGCTGATCCTGCCGTCGTCCATAACGACGATAAGGTCGGCATCCTCGACCGAGGAGATCCGCTGTGCTATGATGATCTTTGTCGTCCCGGGTATCTCCTCACGGAATGCCCGTCTGATCATAGCATCCGTCCTCGTGTCCACGGCGCTCGTCGAATCGTCAAGGATAAGGACCTTAGGCTTGCGCAGCAGAGCCCGCGCGATGCAGAGGCGCTGCTTCTGCCCGCCCGAAACGTTCGTGCCTCCCTGCTCTATATAGGTGTCGTAGCCGTCGGGGAAGGTCTTTATGAACTCATCCGCCATAGCAAGTCGGCAAATGCGCTCAAGCTCCTCGTCGGAGGCGTCGGGATCGCCCCAACGCAAATTTTCCTTTATCGTGCCCGAGAAGAGCACGTTCTTCTGAAGCACGACGGCAACGTTTCGGCGCAGTGCGTCAAGTCCGTACTCACGCACGTCCACACCGCCGACCCGCACGCTGCCCTCGGTCACGTCCCATTCGTGCGAGATGAGGTTGACAAGCGAGGTCTTTGAC
>CAYWVC010000082.1:0-4727 GCA_964461635.1 uncultured Lachnospiraceae bacterium | reverse complement strand
ATCCCCCTCACGCGGGGAAGACGAGGGGCGAGTACATCAGGATGCCGAGGGCAGCCGACACGAGGATCATAAGGATCGGGGAAGGGCGTTTTTTGAAGAGCTTCAGCGACAGGAAATGGACGGCGACGAGGACAACGAGGATGACGACGCCCTTAACGTCCGGGGTGAACTTATCGGTATAGCTTGAGAAAGAGAAGAGGGTGCTCAGCCCCATAGTAACGGCAGTAGCGATTATCATACCGATGACGGCGGGCTGTATACCCGACAGGAACGCCTGCACGCCCGAATACTTAAGGATATTTCTCATCACGGCGGCGATCAGGACGATTATGACGAAGGACGGCAGGACCACGCCGACCGTGGCGACGAGTGCACCGAGAAATCCGCCCTGCGACGCGCCGACGAAGGTGGCGAAGCTCACGGCAAGCGAGCCCGGGGTGACCTCGGATACGGCGATAAAGCTCTGTATCTCGCTCTCGGTCATCCAACCGTAGGACACGACCCTCTCGCTGATCAGCGCGATCATACCGTATCCGCCGCCGAACGAAACGGCACCCACCTCAAGGAAGGTCAAAAAAAGCTTAAGATAGATCATTCTGCGTCTCCTTTCCCGTCAAGACGGCGCTTGCGTGCGATATTAACGGCGTAGATGAAGAGCCCGACGCACCCGCCGATCAGAATGTAGAAAACGGTGGAAAAGTTCACGGCGAAGACGGTAAAAAGCACCATTGCGACAAGGGTCAGCGAGCAGAGCAATATGCTCATCACGTTGCGCTTCATTCCCCGCAGCATTTTTATCCCCGCCGAGGCTATCAGATAGATCACGCAGACCTGTATCCCCCGAAAGGCGTATCCGACGTACTCAAGCGCCAGAAACTGATCAAAGAAGAGCGATATCGCATACTTGATGATAAAGGGCGGAATGCACACCGCGACCGTGCCGACGAGCGCGCCGATAAATCCGCCGACCTTAAAGCCGACGTAGGTCGCGCTGTTTATCGCCATAGGTCCGGGGGTCGATTCCGCGATGGCGATGAGGTCAAGGAACTCCTCCTTATCCACCCATCCTCTGCCCGATACGAACTCGCGCTCCAGCAGGGCGATCATAGCGTATCCCCCGCCGAAGGTGAAGAGCCCTATTTTCATCATTATAAAAAACAGCTTAAGGCACTGAAGCGCCTTTTCTTTTTTTGTCATCCGTCCGTTCTCCGATCTGCAAAGAATTCGCCGCGAGCGGCACTTTTTTTATTATATCACTTGACCGATGATTTGTAAAATAGTATAATCTTATCAAGAATATAGCCAAACGGAGATGATCATATGACCCTTCGCCATCTGAGAATATTCGTCGAGGTCTGCGACCGCGGCGGTGTTACCCGCGCCGCCGAAGCCCTTCACGTTTCGCAACCCGTCGTCAGCACGGCGCTGTCCGAGCTTGAGGGCTACTACGGCATACGCCTCTTTGACCGCATCAACCAGCGGCTTGTTATCACCGACGCGGGGCGGGTCCTTTGCCTTAAGGCGAAGGAGGTCCTCTCGGCGTTCGACGGCTTTGAGAGCCTTGCGCGCGAGGGGGGCGAGCGCCCGACCGTGCGCGTCGGCTCGTCGCTGACGATAGCGAAGGACCGCCTGCCCGCCTTGCTTGCCCGTATCGGCGAGGAATTTCCAACGGTCGATCTGCGCATCGAGGTGGGCGCGACGCGCGATATCGAGAAGAGGCTTGCCGACGGCAGTCTTGACTTTGCCTTGGTGGAGGGACGCATCAGTCTGCCGGGGATCGTTGCGCTTCCGCTCTCCTACGATCGGCTGATCGCGGTCTGCGCCGCCGATTCCGATCTGCCGACGCGCGGTGACGTGGCGTGGCTCGCCTCGCAACGGCTCCTTTTGCGCGAACCCGGAAGTGCCTCGCGCGATGCGCTTGACCGACTCTTTGCCACCGCCAAGCTCAGCCCCGAGCCGGTGATGACCTCGGTCAGCAACTCGGCACTGATCGCGGCGTGCTCTGCGGGGTTCGGGATAGCGGTCCTGCCCGAGGGGATAGCACGGGCGCAGCTCGGCGCCTCTTTGCGCGAGATCGAGCTTACCGATGCCGACCTGACGCGCGAATCCTTTCTGATCATACACAAAAACAAGCGGCTCGGCGCGCTTCAAGCCGAGCTTAAGGAGCTGTGTGTGAAGCTTCTATCATCGGAGTCGGGCAGGGAATAAGCTTTGCGTTGCAAATGCAACGGACAAGGGCTCTGCTTTGTGATACAATAGCTCCGTAAAAATAAAACGGAAGAAAAGAGAAAGAAAAATGAAAAAGATCATAGCACTTACACTTGCACTGCTTCTTGCCTCAATGCTCCTCTTCGGTTGCGCTCCCGAGGCGGGAAATGACGACGTTACGACCGATAAGCCGGAAGTCTCCGACACGGGTGATAACGGCGACAACCCGACGGTGAAGGACGACACGGTCATCCGCGTAGCCGGGCTCAACGGCCCCACGACTATGGGCATCGTAAAGCTTATGGAGGACAGCGCAAACGGCACTGCCGCAAATAATTACAGCTTCACGGTAGCTACCGGTGCCGACGAGATCACCCCTCTGCTGACGAAGGGGGAGCTTGACGTGGCACTCATACCCGCAAACCTCGCCTCAAACCTCTATGCCAAGACCAACGGCGCAATACAGGTAATGGCGATCAACACCCTCGGCGTGATCTACGTCGTTGAAAACGGCAACACCGTCAACTCGCTCGCCGATCTGAAGGGCAAGACGGTCTACGCCCCCTCGACCCTTAAGGGCGCGGCTCCCGAGCTTGCATTCCGCTACGTGCTGTCGCAGAACGGGATCGACCCCGACAACGATATCACGGTCGAATGGAAGAGCGAGCCGACAGAGGTCGTCGCGACCCTGAAAAAATCGGGCAGCGGCATAGCCCTTCTGCCTCAGCCCTTCGCGACCGTGGCGGCAAGCTCGATAGAGGGTCTGCGCACCGTCGTGGACGTTAACTCGGCGTGGAACGACCTCAATACCGGCTGTGACTTCATCACAGGTGTAACGGTCGTGCGCCGCGAATTTGCGCAGGCACACCCCGAGCTGATAGCCTCCTTCCTCGAAGAATACGAGACGTCGGTCGCCTACGTCAACGCCAACGTGGAGGATGCCGCCCTGCTCGTTGAGAAGAACAATATCGTTAAATCCGCCGTTGCGAAGGTTGCCATTCCCAAGTGCAACATAACCTTCGTCTCGGGTGCGGAGATGAAAACGAGGGTGAGCGGCTTCCTCTCCATACTCTATGAAATGAAGCCCGCATCGGTCGGCGGAGCCCTGCCGGCGGACGACTTCTACTATGCGGGCTGAGAAAAAGGAAACAAAGAAAAGCACGGTACTCGGCAGGCTTGCGGCGGTACTGCTCGCCCTTGCGGTGTGGCAGATCGCCGCTATGCTTATCGACCTCGATATCGTGCTTGTAACTCCGATCGCGGTGGTGCAACGGTTGGCGACGGTATGGCTTGAGCCCGGATTTTTCGAAACCCTTTGGTTCACCCTGTCGAAGATAGTTCTCGGCTTTCTTTCCGCCTTCGTGATCGGTATCGCGCTGGCGACGCTGGCGGGGAAGTTCCGTCTCGCCGAGCTGTTGCTCTGGCCGTGGATGCTGACCGTGAAGTCGATACCCATCGCCTCCTTCGTGCTGATCGTACTGCTCTTCATCTCCTCGGCGGACGTGTCGGCGTTTATGTCCTTTCTGATCGTTCTGCCGATCATCTACACCAACGTGCTGGAGGGGATAAAGAACACCGACCGAAAGCTGTTGGAGGCCGCCGTGCTCTTCAAAACTCCGTGGTATTATCGCTTGCTCTGTATCCGCATACCGCAGATCAAGCCCTACCTGATCTCGGCAAGCTCGGTGGGGTGCGGGCTGGCGTTCAAGGCGGGGATCGCCGCCGAGCTGATCGGCAAGCCCGACGGCTCGATAGGCGACGCGCTCTACCTCGCAAAGCTTTACCTCAGCACCGCCGACCTTTTTGCGTGGACTATCATAATCATCGTTATGAGCGTGCTGTTTGAGAAGCTCTTTTCGCTCCTTCTGCGGTTCGCATTCGGGAGGCTCGAAAAGATATGAACGATATAGTGATAAAGGACCTCTCGGTCTCCTTCGGTGAGAAAAAGGTGCTTAATCGCTTTTCCGCCGTGATTGGCGCGGGAAGCGTAAGCTGTATTATGGCGGCGTCGGGCGCGGGAAAGACCACCCTGCTTTCGGTCCTGCAGGGTTTTATAGCCCCCGACAGCGGAAGCGTCACCGGAAACGACGTGCGAATGTCGGCGGTCTTTCAGGAGGATCGACTTTGCGAGAGCCTCGGTGCCATCGCGAACGTGAGGCTCGGATGCGGTCGCAAAAGGAGCCGTGACGAGATCGTCGAATGCCTCACCGACCTCGGAATAGGCGACGGTGACAGTCTGAAAAAGCCGGTCCGCGACTTCTCGGGCGGGATGAAGCGACGGGTCGCCATCGCCCGCGCCTTGCTTGCCGAGCACGAGCTGCTCTTCCTTGACGAGCCCTTTAAGGGCCTTGACCCCGACCTGCGTGCCCTGACCGCCGCATATATCCTCGACCGCGAACGGGGCAAAACGGTCGTCGCCGTGACGCACGATCAAGCCGAAGCCGACCTCCTCGGCGCGCGGATTATAAGGTTGGTATAGTAGTAAAGTGAATACGAAAGCGTGAGGAATAAAACGGGAG
>CAYWVC010000081.1:0-4800 GCA_964461635.1 uncultured Lachnospiraceae bacterium | reverse complement strand
GGGGGCCAAAGGTGATGACCTTCAGGCTCTTGACACCCAGAATGCCACGGGCTACAGGGACAAAGTCGTGGATCATGTCCACAATCTCCTCCGCCGTGCCCACGGGATACTCAGGAATGTAAGCCTTCAGATGGCGCATAACCAGATTGTAAGAGCAATTCAGCATACCGCAGTAAGCGTCGCCACGGCCGTTGATCATGTCGCCATCGCCTTCGGCGGCGGCAACGTACATGGTGGGGCCGTCAAAATGCTGGCACAGCAGGGTTTCGGGGGTTTCGGGGCCGAAGTTACCCAGGAATACCACCAGCGCATTGACACCATTGGCCTTCACATCGGCCACGGCCTTCAGCGCATCCTGCTCATTTTCCACGGTGATGGGGCACTCATAAATGCCTTCTCCGTAGGCGGCCACGATGTTCTTTCTTCTCTGGGTGCTGAGGGCAATGGGGAAGCAGTCACGGGATACGGCGATGATACCAAGCTTGACTTCGGGGATGTTGTTCATAATGATCGCTCCTTAAATTTGTCGATTTGTAGGGGAGGCGTTTCGCCTCCCGCTGAATGTGTGCAGGACGCGGGACGGGAAACCCGTCCCCTACGATGTTCAAATCATCTGGGAAATATCGATATTTTCGCCGATCAGGCCAACTTTGGCACCACCCTTGGCTTCGTCGGAGTCGGGGTGTGCCAGGAGCCACTTGTTCCGGGCGGTGAGGAGGGCATCTTCGGGGGTTTTGTTTTCCATCACAGGCCGATCGGTATTGGTGCCCTGAGGCAGAGCCACCAATACACGGAAGCCCTTATCGGCATCGCAATGGCAGGGGGCATAGTGCAGGGTGGTTGCGTAAACCTCCACCAGCACCCCGGCGGGAACCTTAAATGCCTTGACTTTGGCGGTGTCCAGCAGGCCGTTTTCGATTTCGTCCTGACGGGCTAACAGGAGGATGAAATCCTCGGTACCCAGATTAAATTCGCTGTCCCGGTGGTATTCCAGACAGTTGAGACGGGTGTTATGACCGTTGCACCAGCCCAGCTGGACGGGCATTCCACCGAAGCAGTGCTCAGAAATTTCCACCATGGCGGGAAGTTCCTGCAAGGAAGCGTCCTCCGGCACATAGCCAACACCCTCCGGCAGAGGGGTATTTTTCAGAGTGTCCAGAATTTCTGAAACCGCAGTGTCCAGCCCGGTGACGATCTGGCCGTAGGGCTTAAATTCTGGGTCAAATACAGAATAAAAGTGCATGTTTTTCTCCTTTTTTCGTAGGGCGGAGGCATGCCTCCGCCGGCCAGGTGATGGCTTGTGATTGCTTTCTCATTTGTGGGGAATCGTGACGGATACAAAAAATATACGTTGTCGGCGGGGTCATGACCCCGCCCTACGGTCACACCAGTTGGGAGAACAGCTCCTTACAGGCAGGATAAATCTTCTGAAATTGTCGGTACCGCTTTTCGTATTTTTCTGCCAGGTCCGGTTCGGGCTTCACCACATCCGCCGTGGAGACCAGGGCCTTGCAGCAGTCCTGCACGCTGTCATATTCTCCACAGGCCACCATGGCCAGCATGGCGCCGCCCATACCGGGGCCCTGTTCGGAAACAGGAATTTCCAGCTCCATGTTCAGCACGTTGGCGAAGATCCGCTTCCACAGGGGAGATTTGGCACCGCCGCCGCAGATTTTAGAGCTGCTGATCTCGATGCCCAGAGACCGGGCAACCTCCACACTGTCCCGGATGGCGAAGGCCACCCCTTCCAGCACCGCCTGCACCAGATCGGCCCGGGTGGTGTCCATGGTCATGCCGACGAAGGTACCACGGGCGTTGGTATCGTTGATGGGGCTGCGCTCGCCCATGAGGTAGGGCAAGAAAAACACATGGTTTTCTCCCAGTTTTTCTTCCGGGATATCCGCCTGTTCTCCTGCAAAATCCGTGGTTTTCAGGATATCTTCGCAGAACCACTTGTTACAGCTGGCAGCAGAGAGCATACAGCCCATGAGATGCCAGCCGCCGTCGGCGTGGGCAAAGGCATGAAGACCGTTGGTGCTGTCCACCCCGAAGACTGACGAAGAAATGAACACCGTGCCGGAGGTGCCCAGGGAAATGTTGCATCCCCCTTCGCCAACCACGCCGGTTCCCACGGCAGCGGCGGCGTTGTCACCGGCACCGGCTACCACTTTTACGTTAGAGCCAATGCCCAGGAGTCCGGCCATTTCCGGTTTCACATTGCCGATGCAGTCAAAGCTTTCAAACAGCTTGGGCATCTGAGTTTCAGAAATTCCGCAAATTTCCAGCATTTCCTTGCTCCAGCACTTATGCTCCACATCCAGCAGGAGCATACCGGAAGCATCGGAATAGTCACAGGAATGTACGCCGGTGAGAATATAGTTGATATAATCCTTGGGGAGCATGATTTTTGCGATTTTTCGGAAGTTTTCGGGCTCATTTTCCTGCATCCACAGGATCTTAGGTGCGGTAAATCCGGCGAAGGCAATGTTGGCTGTCCAAGCTGACAGCTTCTCCTTACCGATCTCATTATTTAAGTAGTCCACCTGCTTTGTGGTGCGGCCATCGTTCCAGAGAATGGCGGGACGAATGACATTGTCATCTTTATCCAGCACTACAAGGCCGTGCATCTGACCGCCGCAGCCGATGCCCGCAACGGAAGCTCCGTCAAAACCCTGTAAAAGTTCCGGCACGCCTTCCAACAGAGCCTTTTTCCAGTCCTCCGGGTTCTGTTGGCTCCAACCGGGCCGGGGAAATTCCAGGGGGTATTCTTTGGTCACCGTGTTGTGAATGACACCGGCGCCATCCATGAGCAGCAGCTTCATGGCCGAAGTACCCAGGTCGATTCCGATATACAGACGCATGTGATTCCTCCTTGTTTTTATGCGGTATTGCAATTTGTTCGATTTTCTGATATGGTATGACTATCATCTGCCTCAGGAGGCTGCCATGGAAGAACTTGAGATCGTGCCCCAGGATCCGGTGGAGGGCATTCGCATGATCGTTGACCGGGTGGAGTATCGCTCTGCCCATTTTCATCCGGAGTGGGAACTGATTTGGGTGCTGGATTCGTCGCTTTCCATTGCGTTTTCTCAGAAAAAGCACCTGTTTCATCCCGGAGAGCTGATTTTGTTTTCCCCGAATCTGCCCCATGAATTCCATGAAATGGAGCGGCCCTGCACTTTCCTGTGTTTGCAGATCTCCTCTAAAATTTTCCCAACCACGGCCCATCTCCGGGCGGAGGAAATTCGGCTTTCGGGAGTCCTGCCAGCGGAAGAGGAGCGGTGGCTTCGCCGGGTGATGCTTCAAATGGCCCAGGTCTATTTCTCCCGGCAACCCCACAGTGAACTGTACTGCATCGGCCAGAGCGGCCTGATCCTGCACAGATTGCTGCGAACCCTGCCCATTCACGTCATGTCTCCGGAGGAGCGGAACCAGGTAGCCCAGCGCAACGCCCGGCTCATTCGGCTCATCCGCTTCGTGGACGAAAACTATATGCATAAGATCCGTCTTGCGGATTTTGCCCGGCAGGAAGGCTGCTCCGTAGGATACATGTCCCACTTTGTTCGGGAGGCCATGAACCAGACCTTTCAGGACTATGTGACCTCTGTTCGCTTCAACTGCGCTCGTCGGCTCATTGGCCTTACCGGGGAACCCCTGGTGAGCATTTGCTACGAATCCGGATTTTCGGATTACCGCTACTTCTCCCGAAGTTTTCAGGAAGCCTACGGACTGACCCCGGCGGAGTACCGGCTTCAGTCCCAGACGCAGCGTTCGGGGCGGGATCTTCCATCCCCCAGTCTACATTCCCGGGAAGAGATCTATAGCCCCAGCCGCTCGCTGGAGGTATTGCGCCAACTCCTGCCGGAATTTGAGACGGAAGCGTGTTTTCTGTACCCAGAGAAATAATGCTGCCCATGCTTGCATTGTACAATTTTTGTCTATGATATAAAACAATCATACAAATGCTTTCTGAAGTTGTCAAGGCGATGCCGGATTTTTTGCTGATTTCGTATATCTTTACAACATTCCTGCCACATGGCTGGGTAATTTCATTATGGGATTTTGCTCCTGAATTAGACTATTTTGCTGTGTGCAAAGAAAAATATCTGACATGATCTTTTGCGGGAAACCAACGGGGATACAGGCAATATACGACCTTTCTCATGGAGAAAGCCCTCAGGCGTTTGATAGGCCTGAGTGCTTTGCGAATCAGTTTCATACAGCAGACTCCTGCAATGGACGAGGGATAAAAAAGTACATCTCATTATCAAAAAACTTGCAAAAAGAAGAGGGACGAAGTATAATAAAAACACCTATTTGACAAATTTGCATGACGGATAAGCTATATTGCGGAATTCATTGAGGAGGTCATCTATGAACACGGAATCTTTTGATAAAAATTGCCCAGTCCCTCCGAAAGGGGCAGAATCGCAAGCCGGTGAAAAGAAAGCGTATGACCCGGAGGTGGCGTGGCGCGTATTGGTGGGTGCCGTGCTGGAGCATGTGGCAGATTTGGCAAAAGGAAAACTGCCACCGCTTGGTATCTTCGCAAAATTTGGCTTTGGGCTGAGATTTCCGGGGGAAAGAGAAATTCACGGTCACCTTTTTGTGGAACCCGGGTCTGTGAAAAACGAACGGGTCGTCCGGGTCGGCGTGTATCGTGACGGATCGGATCGAATGGTGAATAATTATTTCTTCTTTGACTCCACACAAGCGGTTTTGGCGTGGCTGAAAGCGGAGGAAACAGTGCCGGTTTTGGTAGAAACCTATCGACACCTGCGGGAACGTGTGGAATGATCG
>CAYWVC010000080.1:0-4829 GCA_964461635.1 uncultured Lachnospiraceae bacterium | reverse complement strand
TTTACACGCTTTACGAACAATATTTTTTGTGCGGGAGGGCTCGACGGTGCCGAAAAAAGAGACGTTCGGGAAATAATTTTGACGAAATATGCGCAAAATAAAGGGTACCCCCTTGATTTTTGCAAGCAAAAGTATTAAAATGATGTCAGTAAATTGAAAGAGGTTGAAATTATGGGAAACTTTAAGAAAATAGGCGTGCTTACCTCCGGCGGAGACGCACCGGGCATGAACGCATCGGTCAGAGCGATAGCTTGCAAAGCCGCCGAAAAGGGCTTGATAGCCGTCGGTGTTCAGGGCGGCTACCGCGGACTTATCGACAACGACTTGGTCGAGCTGACCCCCTCCAAGCTTGAAAACATCATCAATCACGGCGGCACGGCACTCTTCACCGACCGTTGCGATGAATTCAAGACCGAGGAAGGTATGCAAAAGGCGATCGCCACCTGCCGCAAGAACGGCATCGACGCGATCGTGGCAATAGGCGGCGACGGCACCTTCCGCGGTGCGACCGACCTGACCAACCACGGAATCCCCACGATCGGCGTTACCGGCACGATCGACAACGATATAACCGCGACCGATTACACGGTCGGATTCGATACCGCGCAAAACACGGCGATGGAGATGATCGACCGCCTCCGCGATACCTGCTCGTCACACGCACGTTGCAGCGTAATCGAGATTATGGGACGCGATTGCGGCGAGCTGACCCTTCGGGTCGGCATAGCCTCGGGCGCCGACGCAATTGCCATACCCGAGATCCCGTTTGACGAGGAAGCCGCGCTTGCAAACATAAAGGACGTCAGAGCCAGCGGCAAGCGCGCCATACTCGTATGCGTCAGTGAGGGCGTTAAGGCTCCCGACGGCAGACCTTACGGTGAATACTTCACCGAGAAGGTTTCCGCATTGGGCATAGAGGCTCGCTTTATGCGCTTGGCGCACGTTCAGCGCGGGGGCTCGCCTACGGCACGCGACCGCTTCATGGCATCGGCTATGGCTTCCAAAGCCATCGACCTCTTGCTTGAGGGCAAGAGCAACCTGATCGTCTGTGAGCGCGCGTCGAAGATCGTCGCGGTCGATACCAACTGGGCTCTTGTCGCCGACAGACTCTATAAAAACAAGCTCAAGCCCGGCGACCTCGACAGATTCTCCGCCGATGAGGTCGACGGCATGAAGGCTCTTGCCGATCAGCGCCGCGCCGAGATCCGTGAGCTTTACGGTATCGGGCTCGCCCTTTCAAAGGCTATGCACTGAATATTTACGGGACCGCCGCATCTGCGGCGGTCCCGTATTGCTCTTTACAAAACGCCGCTTTTGTGGTAAAATATACTTACTTTGTATCTGCGGTCCGAAGCTGACCGACCGCAGGCTGTGAGGGAGGATATATGCGACTTGACCGATTTTTGAGCGCGACCGGCGCGGCGTCCCGAAGTGAGGCACCGAGGATCATCAAAAAAGGCAGAATAACGGTAAACGGCACGGTTGCCAAACGTCCGGATGACCGCGTGGAGCCGGAAACCGACGAGGTCTGCCTTGACGGTGCGCCCCTCGTTTACCGCGAGCACACGTACATTATGCTGAACAAGCCGAAGGGGTACGTCAGCGCGACCGAGGATCGCAGTCTTCCGACAGTGCTTGAGCTGCTCCCGCCGGAGCTCCGACGGGGGCTCTTCCCCTCGGGCAGGCTTGACCGCGACACGACCGGACTTATGCTGCTGACCGATGACGGCGTGCTGTCGCACTTTCTTCTCTCGCCCGTCAGCCACGTTCCGAAGACCTATTTTTTCCGCTCGGAGCACCCGCTGGACGAAGAAGCCGCCGACCGCTTGCGTGCCGGAGTCGAGCTCAAGGGCGACGGTGTTACAAAGCCCGCCGCATTGGAAGTTGACGGGGACGAAGGTACCATAACCATATCGGAGGGCAGATATCATCAGATAAAAAGAATGTTTGCCGCCGTCGGCAACGGCATCACAGAGCTGAAGCGCATCGCGATAGGCGAGCTTACGCTTGACCCCGGGCTCGGCGAGGGCGAATGGCGCTTTCTTACCGACGCGGAGATCGCGGAGCTGCGCAAACACGACCGAAATACCAAAAGGATGGATTAAACTATGACAATCAACGAAATAATCGCAAAAGAACTCGGGCTCACCGTGGCACAGGTGGAGAAGACCGTCGCCCTTATCGACGAGGGCAACACGATCCCCTTTATCGCCCGTTATCGCAAGGAGGTCACCGGATCGCTTGACGACACGGTGCTTCGTACCCTTGACGACCGCCTTACCTACCTTCGCAACATCGAAAAGCGCCGCGAAGAGGTCAAAGCTCTGATAGAGGCTCAGGGCAAGCTCACCCCCGAGCTCATAGAGGCGATAGACCGCGCCGTGACTCTGACCGAGGTTGACGATATCTACCGTCCCTACCGCCCGAAGCGCAAGACGAGAGCCTCGGTCGCCCGCGAGCGCGGCTTGGAGGGGCTTGCACAGCTCATTATGGCTCAGCTTGACACCTACGATCCGCCGATAGAAAAGCAGGCGGAGGCGTACGTCGATCCCGAAAAAGGGGTCAATAACGCGGAGGAAGCCCTCGCCGGTGCACGCGATATCATAGCCGAGGACGTTTCGGACAACGCCGATTTCAGAAAACAGCTCCGCACGATCACCTTCAACAACGCGACGCTGGTTTCGACCGCCGCCGCGGAGGATGAATCGGTGTACAGTATGTATTACGACTACAAGGAGCCCGTCAAAAAGGTTCCCGATCACCGCATCCTTGCCATCAACCGCGGTGAAAAGGAGGGCTTTTTGAAGGTATCCCTTGAGCTCCCCGAGGAATACGCGGTCAACTACCTCTTCAACGAGCTTCTGACAAACGGAAAAAGCCCGGCTTCAAAACAGCTCTGCCCCGCCGTGATCGACGGATACGAGCGACTCATAGCTCCATCCATCGAACGCGAGATAAGATCGGATATATTTGACCGAGCCGGTGAGGGCGCGATAAAGCTCTTCTCCGACAATCTTTCGCACCTTCTGATGCAACCTCCGATCAAGGGCAAGACCGTCCTCGGCTTTGACCCCGGATACCGCACCGGCTGTAAGCTTGCCGTCGTAGACAGAACCGGCAAGGTCCTCGACACCGCGGTAATATATCCCACGAAGCCGCAGGAGCGGATAGAAGAGAGCGGACGGACGGTCAAACGCCTGATCGCCAAATACGGAATAGACGTCATCGCGATCGGCAACGGCACCGCGTCGAAGGAGAGCGAGATCTTCATCGCCGATCTGCTCCGCACTATCCCCGACGTGGGATGCAAGTACATTATAGTAAGCGAAGCCGGAGCGTCGGTCTACTCGGCATCGAAGCTCGGTGCCGACGAATTTCCCGACTTTGACGTTACGCAGCGCTCCGCCGTATCAATAGCAAGACGGTTGCAGGATCCCTTGGCGGAGCTCGTCAAAATAGATCCGAAATCCATCGGAGTGGGTCAGTATCAGCACGATATGAAGCAGGCGAGACTTGACAGCGCACTCACCGGAGTCGTGGAGGATTGCGTCAACAGCGTCGGGGTAGACCTCAACACCGCCTCCCATTCCCTGCTCGCCTACATCTCGGGCGTAAACGCCACGACAGCGAAGAATATCGTCAGATATCGCGAGGAAAACGGCGAATTCACCTCGCGGGCTCAGATACTGAAGGTTCCCAAAATAGGTGCGAAGGCTTTCCAGCAGTGTGCCGGATTCCTGCGTGTGCCCGGCTCCGACGAAATACTCGATAACACCGGGGTCCACCCCGAATCGTACGGTGCCGCACGCAAGCTGCTTGAGCTTTTCGACTACACGGAGGATGACGTTCGGCTCGGCAGGCTCTCCGATCTGCGCGCCAAGCTTGACCGTGCGGGAACGAAACGGGTCGCCGAGAGCCTCGGCATCGGTGAGCCCACCCTGCTTGACATAGTCGGCGAGCTCGAAAAGCCGGGGCGCGACGTGCGCGATTCCTTCACGCCCCCGGTACTGCGCGACGATATTATGGATATGTCCGATCTGAAGCCCGATATGATACTGACCGGAACGGTAAGAAATGTTATCGACTTCGGTGCCTTCGTCGATATAGGAGTGCATCAGGACGGGCTCGTCCACATATCGGCTATGTCCGAGAAATACGTCAAGCACCCGACCGAGATCGTGTCGGTGGGCGACGTTATAAAGGTCAGGGTCCTCTCCGTCGACGTAAAACGCAAGCGCATAGGGCTCTCTATGCTGGGTGAGGATGGTAAAAATCTTAATATATTAAAGAAGTGATCTTCTGCCGCTTATTTTTTCAAAGATCCCGCCCAAAGCTTTTTGTGTAAAATGCACAAGGGGGCTGCTGAAAATTTGGAGAATTAGGCTCTTCCATTTTGGATGAAAAATTGCTATAATAATAGAAGCAAAATTATAAGTTGCATCCGGCGTTATCCGACGATGCAAGGAAGGATATAATATGGCAAGCGTTTCCTTAAAGCACATTTATAAGAAATACCCCGGCGGCGTCACCGCTGTATCTGACTTCAACCTTGAAATAAAAGACAAGGAATTTCTCGTTCTCGTCGGTCCCTCCGGTTGCGGAAAGACCACGACCCTTCGTATGATCGCCGGACTTGAGGAGATCTCCGAGGGTGAGCTCTTCATCGGTGACAGACTCGTCAACGACGTCGCACCTAAGGACAGAAAAATAGCGATGGTGTTCCAGAACTACGCTCTGTATCCTCATATGACCGTGTTCGAGAATATGGCGTTCGGTCTTAAGCTCAGCAAGACTCCGAAGGAGGAGATCAAGCGCCGCGTTGAGGAGGC
>CAYWVC010000079.1:0-4980 GCA_964461635.1 uncultured Lachnospiraceae bacterium | reverse complement strand
TACCGAACGGATTAAAGGGCGAAGCCCTTACACGATCATTTTAACACCTAAATGTTAAAATTTTGTTTGTATCACGCTGTCAAACGACGAATAATTTCAACGTTTACCCGTCGAGCGACAGCCCTCCGTCATAATTATCCTCAAACGACTTGATTTTCACGGGTAAATAGTGTATAATGATCGGACACACCGCGTAATTCCCAACTTCAGATTGCGCGGTGATGCTTATGCTTTGCGCAAAATACGTAATGATTTAATGGGATTTTATAATGACGGAGAATTCTTGCGACCGAAGCTCGCTCGGTCACCGACCCCATCGCGACGCTCCGAAGGTAATAAAAAACATACGCAGATTTTGCCTCAGCCGTCCGTTTATGCTCATCACCTTCCTCGCGGCGGCGCTCGTTCTGATCTTCGACGCGGAGGTGATCGGCGTCGTGGCGTTCGTGCTGCTGCTCTCGGCATTGCTCGTGATCTGCGACGACCTTATGACCCTGCTCTTGCCGCTGTTGCTCCTCTGTATATCGGTGCTCCAATGCTATAACTCGTTCAATACCTTTATAAAGCTCGCCTACCTCGCGGTGATCCCGATAGGCGCACTTGCCTTCAATCTGATATACTATCGCCGCCCGCAAAGGCACGGGCAAACCTTCACGGGACTCGTAGCCGTTGCGACCGCGGTCACCCTCGGCGGACTCTTTACCATTCCGGTCGAGGAGTATTTCAACCCGATCGCGCTCTATTACGTCGTGATGCTCGGCTTCGGAATGGTGGCGGTGTACCTCGTCATCAAGTCGCGCAACGGCGGACGCGCCGATTATAACGTCGGGGAGAAGTTTACCGAGATTATGTTCACCGTCGGACTTTTCGCCTGCTTCCATATCTTTGAGCTTTACCTTGAATGTATGACGCAAAGCGGCGAGGTCTGGTGGGCATCGAGGGATTACGGCTTTACCCCCGAGCAGCTCTTCCCGAACGGTATGACCGTGTCGGATATCGTAAGGGAGTTTACCGAGGGCGGGCTGTTCCGCTTTAATACGGATTATTTTTGCCGTCGGCTCCAGCCCGGAAATAATATCTCAACCTTCATACTTATCGCGATGCCCTATCCCGTATATCTTGCGGTGAGGCGCAACAAGCTCTTTCTGCTTGCCGTGCCGCTGAACGTGCTCGCGCTGTTTATGACCAAATCGCGCGGGGGGATAATAATGGGGGCAATAGAGCTCCTTATTTGCCTGCTCATTCCCGTTTTTTATGAAAAGAGAAAGGCTTGGCGAATAATATTCATTACCCTTGCCGGGCTGTACGCCGCCGCGGGGACAGTGCTTTTCTTTGCCCTCTCGGTTCCGCAGGCACTGATTACCCTGCTGGCAGAGCAGACCGACACCCGCGCACAGCTCATCATAAGGTCGCTGGAGGATTTCTGTGCCGCGCCGATATTCGGAAGGGGGCTCGGGAGCCTCTCCAACTCCGATATCTATAACGGGGTGAAGGGTACGTTGCCGTGGTATCATATGATGACGCCGCAGGTGATCGGAAGTATGGGACTTCTCGGGATCGTCTGCTACGCCTATCAGTTTATCGAGCGACTGTCGCTCGTGATACGTCGGCGCAGCGCCTACGTCGTCACTCTCGGCGCGTCCTACGCGGGGCTGCTGCTGATGAGCCAGGTCAACCCCGGCGAATTTTGCCCGATCCCGTACGGAATGATAGCCGTTATAACCTTTATTATGATAGAGGAATGCGAAGGGGAACAATTATTATGTCAGGAAAGAAAAGAGGCGGCAGATCAAAATACCTGCTGCTGATTGATACAGGGATCTATATCTTGACCGCGCTTGCCGTCCTTCTGCTTGCAAGCCTTGCGCAGGCAACGCTGTGGGACGAGGTATGGATGTTCGCGGAAACGGTCGTGATAACCTTCTGCTTCACTATGGCGGCAAGGCTGATAAGCCGAACCTACGGTATAGTGTGGAGGTATTCCGACTCGGCAACCTACCTCCGTATCGTGCTGTCGGATATGATCGGGGGCGGTATTGCCGTTGTATTCATACATTTTTTGCCGTTGTACGTAAGCGCGTGGCTGAACATTCTCGTCGTCGCGCTGGTCGATATCGCCACGCTCAGCTCACGCTTTTGCTACCGTATCGTCTATAAGCACGTCAAATCCGATTTGGCGAGCGAGGGCATCCCCGTCGCTATTATCGGAGCGGGGCAGGTCGGGGTAATGCTCTTCGACGAGCTGAGGATCAACAAACAGCTCAACCGCCGCCCGGTATTCTTCGTCGACCGGGATAAAAACAAGATAGGAAACACCGTAAAGGGTCTGCGGGTCTACCGCGAGAGCGAGGCTCTTGAGGAGGTCTTTGAGACTTACGGCGTGCGTGAGGCGCTTATAGCGCTCCCCGAGCCCGACAGCGAGACGGTTCGGGCGCTTTTCAACCTCTATTCCTCCTTCGGATGCAGGGTCAAGCTCTGCGGTGCCGGAGCGGTAGAGGGCTCGGCGGGCGAGATACGCCCCGTGCTTCACGACGTAAAGCTCGGCGACCTTTTGCCGAGGGGACGGGTCAGGCTTGACCGTGAGCTCCTTCGCACGACCTACGGGGGCAAGAACGTCCTCGTCATAGGGGGCGGGAGCCGTATCGGACGCGAGCTGTGCACGGCGGTTGCCGAGCTTTCCCCAAGCAGGATCACCGTAGTCGATATCAGCGGGGATTCACTTGTCACGCTCAGATCCGAGCTGCTTGCGATACGCGGGAACCGTGACGTAAGGCTCTGCCTTGCCGACCCCGCCGACGCGGGAGCTATCGGTGCCGCCATCGAGGGCGCGGGGGCGGACGTCGTGATCTACTCTGCGACCCTTCGCGTGCCGTCGCTCATCGCGAACGGTCCCGCGGCACACGCCAAGCGTGAGCTTACGTCGCTCGTCAATGCGGCGGACGCGGCGGAGCGTTGCGGTGTTGGCAGGTTTATCTTTGTCTCTTCCGATCCGCAGGAGGGGGACGATATCGCCGCGACCGACCGGCTGTGCGAGGGAGCCTTGCTCTCACGCACCGACGGCAAAACGTGCTTCGCGGCGGTCAGATGCGACCGTGAGCTGACCTGCGGCGAGGGCGACCCGATCCTTCGCCTTTTCAGGGCTCAGATTGAGCGCGGCGGACCGATCACCCTGACCGATCGCGCGGCGGAGCATCGCTTCACCTCGCCGGGTGAGACCGCCCGTCTTATACTTCAGGCGGGAGCCTCTGCGGGGGACGGCGGACTGATGCAGGTTCGCCCGGGACGAAGCGTTCGGCTCTCCGAGCTTGCCGAGAATATGATAAAGCTTGCGGGCTTGCGGCCCTATAAGGACGTGGCAATAGAGGAGATCGGGACCCGTCCGGGCGAAAAGGTGCCCGCCGACGGGGGCGCAAACGCTTCGCGCAAAAAGCGCGGACCCGCTCCGATCGAGCCGGTCGACGTCGATCGCCCGAGCCGCCGGACAGCCGAAACGAGGCTTGCCGACGCGCTTGACGCGCTCTCGCGCGGGATCGGACCGAGCAAGCTTGTCACCGCCGACCGACCGAACGGGCAATAACAGGAGATAGAAATAAGATGAAAAAATACGATTACCTCGTCGTGGGGGCGGGGCTGTTCGGCGCGACCTTCGCGGGAGAGGCAACACATGCGGGCAAGCGCGTCCTCGTTATCGACCGCCGTCCGCATATAGCCGGAAACGTCTACACCGAGAGGGTGGACGGCATAAACGTTCACCGCTACGGCGCACACATCTTCCACACCAATAACGATGAGGTCTGGCGGTACGTTAACCGCTTTGCCGAATTCAATCGCTTCACCAACAGCCCGGTGGCAAATTATCACGGCGAGCTTTACAGTCTGCCCTTCAATATGTATACCTTCAACCGTATGTGGGGGGTGACCACCCCCGCGCAGGCGCTTGAACGGATCGAAGAACAGCGCGCCGCGGCGGGGATCGTTGAGCCGCGTAATCTTGAGGAGCAGGCGATCTCACTCGTCGGCACCGACATATACGAGAAGCTGGTGAAGGGCTATACCGAGAAGCAGTGGGGCAGACCCTGCCGCGAGCTCCCGGCGTTCATAATCCGCCGTCTGCCGGTGCGATTTACCTTTGACAATAACTACTTCAACGCGCGCTATCAGGGTATCCCGATCGGCGGATACACGAAGATGGTCGAGCGTATGCTTGAGGGCGTGGAGGTCGTGACGGGGGAGGATTACCTTTCCGACCGAGCCTTCTACGACGCGAAGGCGGACAAAACGGTCTATACGGGCACGATCGACGGGTTCTTCGGTCACGAGCTCGGCTACCTGCAATACCGTTCGGTGAGGTTTGAGACCGAGAGGCTTGCTATCCCGAACTTTCAGGGCAACGCCGCAGTCAATTATACCGACGCGGAGACACCTTGGACCCGCATTATCGAGCACAAATGGTTTGAATTCGGGCTTGATGAGAACGGCAAGGATCTCCCGACGACGGTTATCAGCCGCGAATACAGCTCGGCGTGGAAGCCGGGTGACGAGCCCTACTATCCCGTCAACGACGCGCAGAATACCGCACTTTACGAGCGCTATCGCAGGCTTGCCGAGGGAGAGGGACGTGTCATTTTCGGCGGCAGGCTCGGGGAGTATAAATATTATGATATGGACGCGGTCATCGCTTCCGCCCTTGCACTGTGTAAAAAGGAACTTTGAACGCCGATTTTGCTCCCGAAATATTTCTTAATTGTGATTTACAAATTAATGTTTACATTTGGTTAATCTATGCGAAACATTTCCCTGATATCATATACACAAGAAAAGCAGAGGGAAGTGAATGTGATGCTTGGAGAGGCCGTATCGGTATTGTCTCGGGCGTTGAGTGTGGGCGATATAAACGGTGTTCTTAACAGTATGATCGCGGTTTCCGCCGTGCTCGTCGTCGGCACGTTCGTTTTCCTGTTCATAAAAAGCCGACACAAG
>CAYWVC010000078.1:0-5118 GCA_964461635.1 uncultured Lachnospiraceae bacterium | reverse complement strand
TGTACCTGGAATACGGGCTGTATTGACCGTTTAAAAGAATCCGAAAACTTGGGGGCTTTCTTGAAAGGATAACGAAAGACGTGGGGACTTTCTTGAAAGAATAACGAAAACGTGGGGAAACCTTCTTAAAAGAAGGTTTCCCCACGTCTTTCGTATTCTCCTAAAAAGCCTCTGCGCTTTCGTATTCTCTTAAGAAGCCCCACGTCTTTCGTATTCTCCTAAAAAGCCTCTGCGCTTTCATATTCTCTTAAAAAGCCCCACGTCTTTCGTATTCTCTTAAAAAGCCCTCACGCTTTCGTTAATTTTCCGAGGTTGCGGGCAGCTGCGGGGCGGTCTCACTGCAAATGACCGTTACTCCGGCGGGGAGCACAAAATCCGACGGGAGCTTTGCATTCCATTCTTCCTCGGTTCCGATAAAGTAGATACGCTGAAGATTCGTTATGATCTTGGTATATTGCCCGACGTCTTCGATAGCTTCGGCAGGCAAAACGAGCTCCGTCAGCGCATCGCAAGCTTCAAACAAACGGTTTGGCAACGCAGTCACGCCTTTGGGCGCAGTGACACGCACCAATTTCTTACAAGAGTAGAATACACTTTCCCCGTAGGTCGTCGTCTCGGACAGCGTGATTTCGGTCAAGGCCGTGCCGGCAAAGGCTCTGAAGCCGATCGATTTCACCGACGGCGGAACGGTTATTTCGGTCAAGCTCGTGCCGGCAAACGCGGATTGTCCGATAGACTGCAATGTCGACGGCAGGGTTATTTCGGTCAGACCGGTGTTGCAAAAAGCATTGCCGCCGATAGATTGCAACGACGACGGAAAGCTTATGCTTGTCAAGGACCTGCATCCGGAAAATGCACTGTCGCCAACGGTTGTCAATCTCAATGGCAACGTTACGTTCTCCAAGGACGTGCAGTTTATAAATGCGGTTGATGGAATATCGGTCAAGTCATACGGCAATACGACGGTCTTCAACGCTTCGCAACGCGCGAATGCCCCGGAGCAGACAGAAACCCCGACCGGTATTTCGATCGACGTGATGCTCGTTTCACAAAAAGCCCAGTGAGCTATAAGTGTTATTTCTTGCGGGATAGAAAAGCTTTGGGCGGTTCCGGTGTATTTTATCAGAACGCAATCTTTAATGATAACGTCTCCCGTTTGTTTATTAAGCCATGCGGTATCAAACAAAACGTCCGCCCCGACGGAGCGCAGTGAATCGGGAAAATTAATGCTTTTCAATGACTTGCAACCCGAGAAGGCAGTGCCGCCGAGTTCGGTGATGCCCTGAGGAAGTATTACCTCCTCCAATTTTATGCATTGTAAAAATGCACCGTTGCCTATAACCTTTACGTTCTTCGGTATCTCCAATGACGTGATAGCTTGGAAACACGAAAAAGCCCCCTGACCGATCTCTTCTAACGTTGAAGGAAGTATGATCTTGGTCGTTACCGTATTGTTTGTCAAACCCCCGCTGGGACTTCTTGATGAGAATTGGCGAACGGCTGTTACCGGCAATCCGTTGTGCTCCTCGGGAATGACCAAAACCCCCGACAGATTGGCACTGCCCTTAGATACCTCGTATCCCAAGCCGTCCTCGGTCAAGGTATAAGAAAGACCCTTCGTTTCCTTGGGATTTTCGGAAATATCGTTTCCGGAAGTGTCATTTGCCGAACCGTTAGCATCGGGGATAGTATATTTAATGATAGCATTCAAGGAATTCGCATATTTGTTTCCGTCTCCGACGGCGAATACTTTGATTTTATGGGTTCCGACTTCGGTCAAAGAGGAAAGGTCATATTTGTTTGTCTGCGTAACAAATTGCTCGGTTCCGATTACAACCACGTACTCGGCGGCGTTTTCAACCTCATCCCAAACAAGCGTAGTGCCGTTTATATGTAAATTTTTCGGAGACGAAAGACGCGTCTTGCTTTGCGGTGAAGTACAAGCTGCGAAAAAGAGGCAAGTAAGAACAAGCAAAGCAATCAATGACGTTTTAACGTGTCTCATAATAACCCTCCTCGGAAATAATTGATGTTACATACAATTTTACACAAATTATACACGGTTGTCAATAGTTTTATCCATCAAAGTTTTTGATCGAAAACCGCCCAACCATCAAAAAAATTGATAAGTAATGACAACGGGCCGCTCTGCGGAGCGGTCCGTCATCGGGTGGGTTATTCTGCGTTTTGGGTGGGATCTGCTTTCTCATCCGCCGTGTCGGTGGTCCCGTTGCCCGCGGCGGCGGCATCTATCCGCCCCTCCGAGATAACGTAGATCACGACGGGTATGAGCGACAGCGCAATGCCCGAAACGGTCGAAACAACGTCGCCGTCCGCTCCGAACAGCTGCGCGATCCCGGTCAGAAGGCTTATCAGCGTGACCCAGAATTTTCTCGACGTGAGCTTTGATTTAAGATTCATAGCTGTACTTCCTCCCTTTTTCGTTGGTTCGGGCCTCCAGCAGAAGGATCCTGCGGTCGCACTCCCCGATCCCCTGTTCAACGCTTGCGAGCTTTTCGCTCTGTGCCTCGGTAAGCTTTCCGAGCCGATCGACCGCCGCCTCCAGGAGCACGAGCGTGCGGTTTATGCGAACGGCTACCGTAAATACCGAAACGAAGGTTGCGACGATCGCCGCAATACCCGCGATGGCTTCCCATATCATAAATTTTTCCTCCTTTGATCGTTGATATAGACGGCATCGGTCATCCGTATATATGATACCGCATCGCGGCGATCTGCGAGTGACGGATATTTGTCAGTCGATTTTTCCGTTTCCGAAAGTTTAAAAGAGACTTCTGCGTTTTTGCTGTTACAAAAATTCCGTTTTCGGAAAAAATATTTCAAAAAGCCCTTGACAAACGCCCGGCACGGTAGTATAATCATAACGAAAAATACGAAGAAACGAGGATAACGATAATGAAGGCAACGAAAAAGGCTACCCCCGAGGTCGATGAGAGAAGTGCAAAGCAGAAGGCACTTGACACCGCGATAAAACAGCTTGAGCAGGATTTCGGTGAGGGCACGATTATGAAGCTCGGCGCAAATAAGCATATGAACGTTCAGGCGGTCAGCACCGGATCTATCTCGCTTGACCGTGCGCTCGGCATCGGCGGCGTACCGCGCGGACGCATTACCGAGATATACGGGC
The DNA here is from genome assembly GCA_964461635.1 of uncultured Lachnospiraceae bacterium. Taxonomy (GTDB): domain Bacteria; phylum Bacillota; class Clostridia; order Oscillospirales; family CAG-272; genus RGIG3994. The sequence goes on along the minus strand of CAYWVC010000078.1, from coordinate 1,970 downwards.
CCGAATCCTCGGGTAAAACCACCGTCGCGCTCCATATTATCGCCGAGGTGCAGAAGCTCGGCGGGCTTGCCGCCTTCATCGACGCCGAGCACGCGCTCGATCCCGTCTATGCGAAGGCTCTCGGGGTCAACATCGACGAGCTCCTCGTCTCTCAGCCCGATTGCGGCGAGGACGCGCTTGAGATCTGCGAAACGCTCGCACGCTCGGGCGGCATCGACGTGATAGTTATCGACTCGGTCGCCGCGCTCGTACCCAAGCAAGAGATCGAGGGCGATATGGGGCAGAGCAGCGTGGGCGTGCAGGCGCGCCTTATGTCGCAGGCGATGCGTAAGCTGTCGGCTGTTATATCGAAGAGCAACGCTATCGTGATCTTCATTAACCAATTGCGCGAGAAGGTCGGCATCAGCTACGGAAACCCGGAGGTTACGACGGGCGGCCGCGCGCTGAAGTTCTACGCCTCCGTCCGCATCGACGTGCGTAAGGCGGATCAGCTCAAGAACGGAAACGATATTTACGGCAACCGCGTAAGGTGCAAGATAGTGAAGAACAAGGTCGCGCCCCCCTTCCGCACTGCCGAATTCGATATTCTTTACGGTAAGGGGATCTCACGCGCAGGCGAGCTTGTCGACGTGGCGGCGGACCTCGGTGTCATAAAGAAGAGCGGCGCGTGGTTCGCCTACAACGACGCTAAGCTCGGGCAGGGCAGGGATAACGTCCGCAAGCTCCTTGAGAGCGATAACGCCCTGTTTGAGGAGATCCTTGCGAAGGTCAGAGCCGCCGCAAGCGCAGAGACCGCAGAGGCGGAGAGCAACGAATTTGAGCTTGATGACGGCGACGAGGATGAGTTTGACATCCGCACCGTCGACGTGGACGGAATGAATGATGAGGGCGGCGAGGCTTGACGGCGATGCTTCTTCCGTTACGGCAGAGCTGATAAAGCTTGAGTGCTCGGAGGACGGGATCTACGTAACCGCGACCGTTCGGCTCTCCTGCGGGAGCAAGAGCGAGCGACGCGCCTTCCTCGTGCGAAGAGACGATTTTGTCGAGCTCGGACTTTCTCGCGGGGAGATAGGCAAAACGGGCTTTGATCTGCTGGAATCGGCGGCAAAGCTCTGCGAGGCTCAGCGCCGCGGCGAGGGTATGCTCGGCTACGGTTCCAATTCGGTCAGAAGATTGACGGTGAAACTGCGCAAACGAGGCTATGATGCCGCTACCGCCGAGCGTGCGGTGGCGCGGCTCGTCGCCGACGGCTATATCCGCGAGGAGGACGACGCCGAGCGAGAGGCAAGGCGAAGTGCGGCAAGCTTTCACGGACCGCGATATATCGCGGCTCAGTTAAGCGAGAAGGGCTACGGGCACGATACCGTGGAAAAAGCGCTTGACGCGCTTGACGACGTCGACTTTGCCGAACTCTGCGCACGCTTTATCGAGAAAAAATATAAGCCCTTTCCGACCGACCGTCGGGAGTACGATAAGATGATCGCAACGCTGATGCGCCGCGGCTATCCCGTGCCGACCGTCCGCGCCGCGCTCCAAATACTTCGCTCCGAGGCATAAGCTTTCTTAGAAGAATACGAAAGCGCGGGGGCTTTCAGAAGAATACGAGAGACGTGGGGGAACCTTCTTTTAAGAAGGTTCCCCCACGTCTCTCGTCGTTTTCCCACGTCTTTCGTATTCTCCTAAAAAGCCCCTGCGCTTTCGTATTCTAACTCCATTACACTTCCGTCAAAGCAAGGTGCAGAGCGTGGCTTGCCGAGACGTATCGGATATAATCGCGGTCGCGCATTGGAGAGAGCGCGAGGCGCTTCGTTTTGACTCCGGAGCGGGTAGCTACGGCAACGAAGACGGTACCGACCGGTTTTTCGAGCGTACCGCCGCCGGGACCCGCGATCCCCGTTGTGGCAATGCCGACATTGGTTCCGAGTGCGGCGCGTATGCCCTCCGCCATTTCGGATGCCGTTTCCGCCGAC